>CABSUD010000112.1:0-5118 GCA_902480795.1 uncultured Collinsella sp.
CGAGGTGCACGAGGTGTTCCTGGACGATGCCCTGCGGCTTTCGGGTGAGCAACATGAAGCCAGTTTTAACGACCGTGAGCGCGAGGCGTTACGCCGTCTGGTGTCGCTCTCCAATCCGGACTGGGACGTGTTATTCGATATCTTCCACCGCCGTCGCGTGCATCCGCTCTCGTTTTTGCAGAGCCGCACGTTTATGGATATCTTCCGCGACGTGTGCCTTGCCGAGTACCCCTACACGCCCTTTGCCGACGCATTCCACACCATGCGCTCTATGCTGTTGCCGGTGCTCTACCTGCTGGGCAGCGAGGTGCCGGTTGCCGATTTGTACCACGCTATCTCGACCGGCTACGGCGGCCTGCTCGCCTGCCTGGGCTCAAGCGTTCACCATGCGCCGGTGCTGCTGACCGAGCATGGCATCTATACCCGCGAGCGCGAGGAAGAGATCATTCGCGCCGACTGGGTGGTGCCGTCATTTAAGGACCGCTGGATTCGCTTTTTCTACCTGCTTTCGGAGGAGATCTATCGCCGCGCCTTCCGCGTGACCAGTTTGTTCCATAACGCCCGCAAGACGCAGATCGATATGGGCTGCGATGCGGACAAATGCCTGGTCATCCCCAACGGCATCCAGTTCGACCGCTTTAAGGATATTCCCTTAAAGCCCGATGACGGCTGGGTGGACATTGGCGCGGTGGTGCGCCTGGCTCCCATCAAGGATGTCAAGACCATGATCTATGCCTTCTTTGAGCTGCACGAGCGACTGCCCAAGGTGCGCCTGCACATCATGGGCGGCGTGGACGACGAGGAGTACGGCGCCGAGTGCCACGCGCTGGTCGAAACCCTGGGCGTGCGCGACCTGATCTTTACCGGTCGCGTGAACGTGGTCGAGTACATGGAAAAGCTCGACTTTACCATTTTGACGAGCATCTCCGAGGGCCAGCCGCTCAGCGTGCTGGAGTCGCTTGCAGCGCGCCGTCCCTGCGTGACGACCGAGGTGGGCTGCTGTCGCGAGCTGCTCGAAGGCGCCCCGGGCGACGACTTTGGCGTGGCGGGTTTTGTGACGCCGCCCATGTATCGCAAGGGCTTGGCCGATGCCATGGAGCGCATGTGCGTGAGCCGCGCCCGTCGCATTGAGATGGGGGTGCGCGGGCAGCGTCGCGTTGCCACGTACTTTTTGCACGAGCAGATGCTCGCCAACTATCGCGCGCTGTACGACGAGACGGCGTGTGCGTTTAACCTGCCCAGAGAGGGGGAGTAGCCGGTGGCCGGAATTGGTTTTGAGCTCAAGCGCCTGTTTAGGCGCAAGGGCCTGTTTGCCACGATGCGCGCTTACGGCTACGCCGGCATTGTGTGCACGGGTCCCATGCTTTTGGGCGTGCTGCTCCAGGTGGGTATCTTGGTGCTGTGCGGTCTGTGGGGTGTGGGCCGTGCCAACCAAGATCTGCTGGTGTGCATGGTGACCTACACACTGCTGGTCTCGCTTTTGCTCACGAGCTTTTTCTCCATGCCGGTCACGCGCTTTTTGGCTGATATGTTGTTTGCCGAGCGCGAGGATGAGATCCTGCCTTCGTTTTGGGGCTCCAACGCCATCATGCTCGTTGCGGGCACGGTGCTCTACGGCGTCTTTTTGCTGTTCTCGGGCGCCACGCTGTTGCAGGGGCTACTGTGTCTGTGGCTGTTCAACATTATGATTGTCAACTGGAACGGCATGAGCTACCTCACGGCCATCAAGGATTACCGCGGCATCCTGTGCAGCTTTGCGGCCGCCATTGGCGTGGCGTGCCTGTGCGCCCTGGCCGCGCTGGCGCTGGGACTGCCGCCGGTCGAGGGCCTGTTGGCATCAATCGCCCTGGGTTACGGTGTCATGCTCGCCTGGGACGTGGTGCTGCTGTACCGGTATTTTCCTCAGAGCGACCGCAGCCCCTGGCCCTTTTTGCGGTGGCTCGATCAGTTTATGCCGCTGGCGCTCACGGGCCTGTTAACCAATCTGGGACTCTTTGCGCACCTGGTGATTATTTGGGCCGGTCCCATTGGCGTGCAGGTTAAAGGACTGTTTTATGGTGCGCCCTACCACGATGTACCGGCGCTCATCGCGTTTTTGACCATCTTGGTTACGACCGTCAACTTTGTGGTCTCGGTCGAGGTCAACTTCTATCCGCGCTACCGCGACTACTACAGCCTGTTCAACGACGGCGGCGTGGTAGGCGACATTGTGGTGGCCGAGGAGGAGATGCTCTCCACGCTTAACAGCGAACTGCGCTTTTGCGCACTCAAGCAGCTCTTTACGACGGCGGCGGTCATCTCGCTCGAGACCACGGTGCTCTCGGCCCTGCCGCTGGGCTTTAACAACCTGATGCACGGGTATTTTCGCACGCTGTGCGTGGGCTATGGCCTGTATGCCGTGGGCAATACGGTGATGCTCATCTTGCTGTACTTTACCGACTACAAGGGCGCCGTGCTGGCGTCCGGGCTGTTTGCGGGCGTTGCCGGGCTGGCGACTGCCGTGTCGTTGCTTTTGCCGCAGCAGTTTTACGGCTTTGGCTTTTTGTTGGGTGCTGCGGTGTTTTTTATCGTGGCGCTGCTGCGGCTCGATACCTATACCGCCAACTTGCCGTATCGTATCCTGAGCCAGCAGCCCATGGTGGCGACCGACAAAACGGGTCGCTTTACACAGCTGGGCCGCTTGCTCGACCGTGCCGAACAGCGCTATGAGGAAGGCCGCCATAAGGGCGTGCCGCACGGCGCGTTTGAGCGCTCGGTAGTTCGCGTGTATCGCAAGCATTAGGGAGGTTCTGATGACCGATAGGATGATGTCTCGCCGCTGCCTGATCGAGGCGGCTGCCGGCGCGCTGTTGCTTTCGGGCTGTTCGTCTCAGGACGAATCCTCGACTAAAAAGGTCAAAAAGCAAGACAAGATCAAAAAGGCCGATTCCTCGGACGGTACCAATCATCTGCGCGATAAAGATGAGCTGTACGAGGTCTACGATGACTCGGGTATTGTGACCATGTACCTGACGGTCTCGCGCGGCAACAGCTCCGAGAACACCGACCACAGCTGGGCCGAGATCAACACGTACTCGGTGTATGACTATGCCGACATGGGCGTGACGCGCTATCAGGTTATGGGCCTGCTGCAGCCGGGTGACGAAGACGGCCCGGTGGCCGGCGAGGTTGGCTATGGCGAGGAAGCGCCCAATGCCACTGTGCAGGTGCGCGGTCAGACATCGAGCATGAACTCGCAAAAGAATTACAAGGTGGAGCTCAAAAAGGGCAAGGGTACCTGGCGCCAACAGCGCGCGATTGCGCTCAACAAGCACATGGGCGAGGGTATGCGTTTTCGCAACAAGATGGCCTACGACCTTATCCGTGGGATTCCCCAGATGATGGGTCTGCGCACGCAGTTTGTGCATCTATGGGTGTGCGACCAGACCGAGAAATCCAACGACACCTTTGAGGACTACGGCCTGTTTACGCAGGTGGAGCAGCTCAACAAGACGGCGCTTAAAGCGCACGGCTTGGATAAGAGCGGGCATCTGTACAAGGTGAACAGCTTCGATTTCCATCGCTACGAGGATACCATTAAGCTCGCCGACGATCCCGACTACGATCAGACGAAATTCGAAGAAAAACTGGAAATCAAGGGCGACAACGACCATACCAAACTGATTGCCATGTTGAACGCGCTCAACGATTATTCAGTGCCGATGAGCGACATTCTCGGCAAATATTTCGATACTGAAAATCTCGCGTACTGGATGGCGTTCCAGCTGTTGACCGGCAATATCGATACGCAAAGCCGCAATATGTACCTGTATAGTCCCACGAATTCCGACACCTTCTACGTGCTTGACTGGGACAACGACGGCATGCTGCGCAAGCTGGAACTTTCTCTTACCGGGTTTTCGGACTACGCGAGCTGGGAGCGCGGCGCAAGCAACTACTGGGGCAACGTGCTGTTTAACCGCGCGTTGCGCAGCAAGGCGTTCCGCGGTGAGCTCGATCGCGCCGTCAAGGACCTGCGTACGTATTTGACCGAGACGCGCCTGACCAAGATGATCAAGCATTATCGCGAGGTTACCGAATCGCTAGTCTTTGCTTCGCCCGATATCGATAATCTGCCTGTCACCAAGGACCAATATGAGCAGATCGCCGCGGCGATTCCCTCCGAGATCGAGGAGAACTACAAGAGCTTTCGCGAGAGTTTTAAAAAGCCCATGCCTTTCTACATCGGCGTGCCGCAGATCGATAACGGCAAGCTGCGCATTAACTGGGATGCGTCCTACGATTTTGAGGCGCGCGACATTCGCTACACCGTTGAGCTTGCGCGCGACTATGCCATAAGCGACGTGGTCTTTAAGGCCGAGGATGTGCTGCTTCCCGAGGTGACCTGCGATGCGCTCGATACCGGCCAGTATTTTGTGCGCGTGCGCGCCACCAACTCAGATGGCTATACGCAAGATGCGTTCGATTACTACGTGACCGACGACGGCAAGCACTACGGCATGAAGTGTTTTTACGTGCAAGACGGCGGTAAGGTCGTGGAGGATACGTATGAGGAGGGCTAGCGCGCTGCTTGAGCGCCTGGCGGCACCGCCTGTGCGTGCCACGCAGGAGCGTTACCGCCACGAGCTCAAATATCTCATTAACGAGGGCGAGCACGCCGCGCTTGCCTGTCGCATGGCGCCGGTTTTTAAACTGGACAAGCATGCGCGGGCGGGTGGTTACACCATTCGCAGCCTGTATTTTGACGACTACTGCAACTCGGCCTACGAGGAAAAAGACGCCGGCATTCTCATGCGCAAAAAGTATCGCGTGCGCATCTATAACGGCGGCGACAAGGTGATTAAGCTCGAGCGCAAAAAGAAGTACGGTAGCTGGATCTACAAGGAGGACGCGCCGCTCACGCGCGGTGAGTTTGAGCAGATTCTGGCCGGCGATTACGACTTTTTGCTGAGGAGTCCGCACCAACTCTGCCGCGAGTTCTACATCGAGTGCATCTGCAACGTGATGCGCCCGCGGACCATCGTGGACTACGAGCGTGAGCCGTGGGTGATGGACGAGGGCACCGTGCGCATCACGTTTGACATGAACCTGCGCGCGGCGGTGGGAAGGTTTGAAATC
>CABSUD010000113.1:0-5093 GCA_902480795.1 uncultured Collinsella sp.
CTTAATGAACGTGCAATATGGATAGTCAAATACAGCATCGGCTAATAATAGCCGATTTTATAACCACTACTTTATTGCACTAGAGTAATTGAATATGAACAACATTACAAATGTACTACATCCTTCAGAAGCGAGCGTGAAATCTCTCTCGAACGTACGCGTGTAATACACTCGCCTTTATATCCTAACGAGAATAATTCCAACCTGCCCAAATCCCTGCAATACACCCGTATTGCAGGGCCTACGCTCAGGTTTTCCCCCTGCAACTGCGTATATTCAACCTGTATACCGTTGGAGAAATTCTACCGAGTGCCTGTTTCGCCGCATGCATTCGATACGCCGATGCCAGGCCACGGGCGGCTTGGGACAACGTCGACAGGGTCTCTCCGGCATGGGATTCAGGAGGGAGTGAACAACATGGGCAATAAACGAGTCGTAGCCGATTCCTCACGCTGCATTGGGTGCCAAACCTGCATGGCGGCGTGTATCGAGGCACACGACATCCCTGGCAACATCGCCGCTCCGCGCCTGCGCGTGACGCGTACGTACGAGATCTCCGCACCGGTGGCGTGCCACCACTGCGAGGACGCTCCATGCGCCAAGGCCTGCCCCACGGGCGCCTTGTTCTTTGATCCAAAGAACCATCGCATCGGCGTTAACGAGGACAACTGCATCGGCTGCAAGAGCTGCGTCATGGCCTGCCCCTTTGGCGCCGTGAGCGTGGCGACCACGCAGGTCCCCGTCTTGATGGGCGACGTGCGCGTGGGTTCGCAGACCAAGAGCTTCGTGCTCAAGTGCGACCTGTGCGTGGACCGTCCCGGCGGTCCGGCGTGTGCCGAGGCGTGCCCGACCAAGGGCCTCACCCTGGTAGACGAGGAGCGCCTGGCAGAACTGACTGCCGAGCGTGCCCGCGCCACCATCGAAAACGAGGCGTAGGTGGGCGGCCATACAAGCCCAACGATTGTCAAATACGTACCGAGTAATCGGTAGCAGAGAAAGGAAGGAGGGTGTCATGGAGAAGCATAAAGTGATCTGCCCGTATTGCGGCGCCGGTTGCCAGTTTAACCTCCTGGTCCAAAACGGCCAGGTCGTGGGTACCGAACCGCTCAACGGCATCACCAATCAGGGCGAGCTGTGCCTTAAGGGCATGAGCGGCTACGACTTCATCAACGACACCAAGATCTTGACTCCCCGCGTACTGCACCCGATGATCCGCCGCACCAAGGGCGCGGATCTTGAGCGCGTAAGCTGGGACGAGGCACTGGATTTCACCGCATCTAAGATGCAGGCCATAATTGACGAATATGGTCCTAACGCTGTCATGACCACCGGCTCTTCGCGAGGCGGCGGCAATGAGGCGAACTACGTCATGCAGAAGTTTACGCGTGCGTGCATCGGCACCCACAGCGTGGACAACTGCGCCCGTACTTGACACGGCCCTACTGTCCTCGGTCTGATGGACACGGTTGGTTCAGGTTGCATGTCATGCTCCATCCCCGGCATGGAGGATGCGGGCTGCATTTTCCTCTTCGGCTATAACCCTGCCGATTCGCACCCCATCGTCGCAAGGCGTATCGTGCGAGCCAAAGAAAAGGGTTGCAAGATCATCGTCGCCGATCCGCGCCATATCGAAACCGCGCGTATCGCCGATCTCTACCTTCCGATCAAGAACGGTTGCAACGTTGCGTTCCTCAACGCCTTTGCCAACTGTCTGGTCAATGATGGCCTCTACGACAAGAAAGTCGTCGCCGAGCACACGAACGGCTTTGACGAGTGGTGGGAGACCATCAAGAACTACACTCCCGAATCCGTACAGGACATCACGGGTGTCGAGCCCGCGTTGATCCACCAAGCTGCCGAGATGTACGCCACGGCGAAGCCCTCTGCCATCATTGGCTGGGGTATGGGCGTATGCCAGCAGAAGCAGAACCTGAAGACGGTGCACACCATCGCCTCCATCGCCTGCGTTGCCGGCCAGATCGGCAAACCCAATTCCGGCCTCGCGCCCGTGCGCGGTCAGAACAACGTCCAGGGCTCCTGCGATATGGGCATGCTGCCCAACCTGTACCCTGGCTACCAGAAGGTCACCGACCCCGCCGTTCGCGCCAAGTTTGCCAAGGCTTGGGGCGTGCCCGAGGAAAAGCTCCCGCTCGAGGAGGGCTACAAGCTCACCGACCTGGGCCACCTGGTCGACGAGGGCAAGGTGCACTGCTTCTACAACTACGGCGAGGACCCGGTGCAGACCGAGCCCGATTCGGCCGGTATGCGCAAGACGCTCTCCGAGCTGGACCTGTTCATTTGCCAGGACATCTTTATGACGCAGACGACCATGCTCGCCGACGTCATCCTGCCTGCCACCTCTTGGGGCGAGCACGAGGGTGTCTTTACCGCATCCGACCGTAGCTTCCAGCACTTTGACGCGGCCGTTCCGCCCAAGGGCGAGTGCCGCCACGACTGGGAGATCTTCGCGGACCTGTCCACGCGCATGGGCTACCCCATGCACTACGACAACACCGAGCAGATCTGGAACGAGTGCATTAGCCTGTGCCCCAACTTTGTGGGCGCAACCTACGAGAAGATGGCCCCCGAGGGCGGTTACGCTCAGTGGCCCGTCAAGAGCACTGATGTGAACGACCACGGTACGCCCGACATGTTCGCTGGTGGCAAGTTCACCACCAAGGACGGCCGCGCCAACCTGATGGCGCACGACTGGGAGGCGCCCTCCGAGCTTCCCGACGATGAGTACCCGCTCATCCTGTGCACCGTCCGCGAGGTCGGCCACTACAGCTGCCGCTCGATGACCGGCAACTGCAAGACGCTGGCGCTGCTTGCCGACGAGCCCGGCTTTGTCCGCATGAATCCCGCGGACGCCCAGGCGCGCGGTATCAAGAACGGCGACATCGTTTCGATTCACAGCCGCCGCGGCCAGGTATACAGCCGCGCCGACGTGAGCGACCGTATCAACAAGGGCACGGTCTATATGACCTACCAGTGGTGGATCGGCAAGTGCAACGAGCTGACCATGCACAAGGTCGACCCGGTCTCGCATACGCCCGAGGACAAGTTCTCCGCCTGCCAGGTCGACGCTATCGCCGACCAGGTCTGGGCCGAGGGCGAGGTCGAGCGTCAGTACACCGAGCTCAAGCAGGCTCTGGTGGACGCCGCCGCTCCTCAGGACGTTGAACCCGGCGCCGCCAAGTTCGATGACGAGACGCACGTGAATCAAATCGTGTAGTCCCGTTCTCGTTGGCTTTTTGGGCCGGGCGTCCCGTACGTTCGGGAGCCCGGCCCGTTATTTTGAAAGGAAGTGGGGATGAACCGCTTCATCGACATCAACCCGGAGAGGTGCATCGGCTGCGGAACATGCCAGTCCGCCTGTGCCGACGCCCACCGGATGCAGGGTCTTCAGGATACGCCGCGCCTGGCGCTCGTGAAGACCGGCGGCATTTCGGCCGCCCTTGCCTGCCACCATTGCGAGGGTGCCCCCTGCGCCGAGGTCTGCCCGGTGAATGCCATCGAGCACGATGGCGATCGCATCCACGTCAAGGAGCAGGAGTGCATCGGGTGCAGGCTGTGCGCCATCGCGTGCCCCTTCGGAGCCATCCATCCCGATGGCACGTCTATTGCCGGCGTCGCAGGCATGTGCGACCCGACGCCTTCGTATCCTAAGTCCCTGAGCAGCCTGCTTACGTGGGCGCCCGGCCAGTACACCTGTGCTGTCAAGTGCGACCTGTGCGCCTTCGATCCGGACGGCCCGCATTGTGTGGCGGCGTGCCCCACCAAGGCGCTGACCGTCATGGGCGGCGCGGCCGATCGCGAGCTCGACGAGGCCAAGCGCCTGCGCTCGATCGAAAACGGTCCGGCCGTCGACGCTACCGCTGTGTCCCAGGGCCTGTCCGAGAAAGCAGAAGGGAGCGTAAACAATGGATAGCATGACACTGTTTATCGCATCGCTTGCCGTCTCGTGCATCGGTGCGCTCGCCTCGGTTCTGCTGATCAAGGCCGATAACGCCGCCAAGACCGCCGGCTGCCTTATCGGCGCCGTTGCGGCCGTGCTGTCGTTCATCGCGGGCCTCGAGGCCGTGCTTGGCGACGTTTCGTCCCTCAACACGGTCTTCTTCTTCCCGTTCGCCCGTCTCGAGCTCTTGCTCAACGGCCTTGCGGGCCTGATCGTGGTCCTCATCTCGATTCTCGCCTTTGCGGGCTTCATCTACGGTCTGTCCTACTTCGACGAGTACCCGGGCAAGGTCGGGCGCGCCGGCTTCTTTATGAACACCTTCGTCGCCTCGATGATGCTCGTCATCACCGCCGACAACGTGTTCTGGTTCCTGGTCGCCTTTGAGCTCATGTCGCTGACCTCGTACTTCCTGGTCGTGATCGAGGAGAACGAGAACTCCATCCATGGCGGTTGGCTCTACTTTGTGATCGCTCACGTGGGCTTTGTGCTCATCATGGCGAGCTTCCTCACCATGACCAACTTCGCCGGCGGCTCGTTTGCCTTTGCGGATTTCCGCGCCACGCAGTTTAGCCCCGCGGTCGCATCCGTGTGCTTCGTGCTCGCCTTCTTTGGCTTTGGCGCCAAGGCCGGTATCATCCCGCTGCACGGCTGGCTGCCCAAGGCACATCCCGAGGCGCCGTCCAACGTGAGTGCCCTCATGTCCGGCGGCATGATCAAGATCGGTATCTTCGGCATCCTCAAGGTGGGCCTCGACCTGCTCTCCGCCTCGGGCGTTCAGGTCTGGTGGGGCCTTATGGTCATGGTCTTCGGTGCGATCTCGTCGGTCCTCGGCGTGGCCTTCGCCCTGCAGGAGCATGACATCAAGCGCCTGCTGGCCTATCACTCCGTCGAGAACATCGGCATCATTCTGCTCGGCGTCGGCGCCTCCATGGCCGCCATGGCGCTCGACTCGGTCGGCATCGCCGTCCTGGCCCTGATGGCAGCCCTCTACCACACGTTTAACCACGCGATGTTTAAGGGCGAGCTGTTCTTGGGCGCCGGTGCGCTGCTGTACTCCACGGGTACACGCAATATGGAGAAGATGGGCGGCCTGTTCCGTCGTATGCCGGCAACGGCCATCTTCTACCTATTTGTC
>CABSUD010000114.1:0-5078 GCA_902480795.1 uncultured Collinsella sp.
AATCGAACTCTGCGCAGGGCGCGAGCGTTAAGCAAACGCGGAGCGTTTGTAGCGAGCGGGCGAGGACGCCGGCAGGCGGCCGAAGCCGGTGCGGATTTGCGAAGCAAATACGCGGATTCTCCGCGCAAACTATCAGCCCAATATGGATGCGATGTTTATCGAATCTCAGCCCGCCGTGCCCCACATCAGTGAATCCCCCCGTACCGCGGAGAATCGAACTCTATGCAGGGCGCGAGCGTTAAGCAAACGCTACGGCAACGCAGGGTGGGACGCGCTTTCCCAATGGCGGCCCAGGCGGAAAACACGTCCCGGAATCCGCGCTCAGACTGGGATGTAGTTTCCGGATGATGCCTCAAGCGGAAACTGCGACCCGGAATCCACGCTCAAACCGGGATGAGCTTTCCGCAAGACGGCCCCCAGGCACCCCCGGACGCAAACCTCAGCCATCTCTACATAGATCTCGATAGATTTGCCGAGAACTCAAACAGTGCGTCTACCTGCGTATTTGCGAACCTAAACTCTCGGCAATAAGAAATCTTATATGAATTGACTTAGATTTTGTATATTCCGTCCCATAAGGGGATACACTACATCCTGAAAGACAAGCCGAAGCGCCGCGCGACAGATCGTCGAGGCGGCGCGAACGCAAAAGAGAGAGGGAATTTCTAATGGGCAAGATTCTTGGTATCGACCTTGGTACTACTAACTCCGCTATGGCCGTCCTCGAGGGCGGTTCTCCGACCATTATCGTGAACGCCGAGGGCGACCGCACCACCCCGTCCGTTGTTGGCTTCCGTGCTGACGGCGACCGCGTCGTAGGTAAGGCCGCTAAGAACCAGGCTGTCACCAACCCCAAGAACACCGTGTTTTCCATCAAGCGCTTCATGGGCCGCAAGTACTCCGAGTGCACCTCCGAGATCAAGACCGTGCCGTACGAGGTCAAGGAGGGCCAGGGTGGCCGTGCCGTCGTCGACATCGAGGGCAAGGACTACACCGCCGAGCAGGTGAGCGCCATGACGCTCGCAAAGATGAAGGCCGACGCCGAGAAGTATCTGGGCGAGACCGTCACCGACGCCGTCATCACCGTCCCGGCCTACTTCAACGACGCCCAGCGTCAGGCCACCAAGGACGCCGGTAAGATCGCCGGCCTCAACGTCAAGCGTATCGTCAACGAGCCGACCGCTGCTGCTCTGGCTTATGGCCTGGACAAGCAGGGCACCGACCAGCGCATTCTGGTCTTCGACCTGGGCGGCGGTACCTTCGACGTCTCCATCCTCGACCTCGCCGACGGCGTGTTTGAGGTTCTGTCCACCTCGGGCGACAACCACCTGGGCGGCGACGACTGGGATCAGCGCGTCATCGATTGGATGGCCGATAAGTTCCAGCAGGAGAACGGTGTCGACCTGCGTCAGGACCCCATGGCCCTGCAGCGTCTGAAGGAGGCCGCCGAGAACGCCAAGAAGGAGCTCTCCGCCGCCCAGCAGACCACCATCAACCTGCCGTTCATTACCATGAACCAGTCCGGCCCGCTGCACCTCAACTACACGCTGACCCGCGCCGAGTTCGAGAAGATCACCCGCGACCTGCTCGAGCGCTGCAAGCAGCCTGTCACCAACGCCCTGCGCGACGCCAAGCTTAAGCTCTCCGATCTGACCGAGGTCATCCTCGTCGGCGGCTCCACCCGTATGCCCGCCGTCCAGGAGCTCGTCAAGACCATGACCGGCAAGCAGCCCAACATGTCCGTGAACCCCGACGAGGTCGTTGCCGACGGCGCTGCCGTCCAGGGCGGCGTGCTCACCGGCGACGTCGAGGGCATCCTGCTGCTCGACGTTACCCCGCTGTCGCTGGGCGTCGAGACCATGGGCGGCATCATGACCAAGATGATCGACCGCAACACCACGATCCCGACCTCCAAGACCGAGGTCTACTCCACCGCTGCCGACAACCAGACCAGCGTCGAGATCAACGTGCTCCAGGGCGAGCGCGAGCTTGCCCGCGACAACAAGTCGCTCGGTAAGTTCCAGCTGACCGGTATCCCGGCTGCCCGCCGCGGCGTGCCGCAGATCGAGGTCACCTTCGACATCGACGCCAACGGCATCGTCAAGGTCTCCGCTAAGGACAAGGGCACCGGCAAGGAGCAGCAGATCACCATTTCCGGCTCCACCGCTCTGTCCGACGATGAAGTCGATCGTATGGTCAAGGACGCCGAGGCTCATGCCGAGGAGGACAAGAAGCAGAAGGAAGAGGTCGAGGTCCGCAACCAGACCGACAGCCTGTGCTACTCCACCGAGCAGACCCTCAACGAGCTGGGCGACAAGGTTTCCGCCGACGTGAAGTCCAAGGCCGAGGCCGCTATCGCCGACGCCAAGAAGGCACTCGAGGGCTCTGACGTCGAGGCCATCAAGGCCGCCGGCGAGTCCCTGCAGTCCGTGGCCTACGAGCTGGCTCAGGTTGTCTACGCCGACGCTCAGCAGCAGACCGACGGTGCCGCCGGCGCCCAGCCTGCCGACGATGACGTCGTCGACGCCGACTACGAGGTTGTGGACGACGAGGACAAGTAATCATGTCCGCCCGTAAAGCTCGCACGGAGGCGGCTGCCGCTGGCGCCGCCCCCGTTGACTCTGAGGAGAAGGACGTGAAGATTCCCGTAGAGGCCGTCGACGATACCGAGGCCAACGAGGCCGAGGCCGCCGAGGCTGCCGAGAACCAAGTAGAGGATTCCAACAAGGAGGCGACGATGACCGAGGACGAGATGGTGGAAGCTGCTATCCGCGCCGGTGAGGAAGCCGCCGACAACGACTTTAAGCTCAAGTTCGAGCAGGCCCAAAAGGAGCTTGCCGACGTGCGCAACGAGCTCGATGCTGCGGCAGAGGCTCAGAAGGCCGCCGAGGACAAGGCAAAGGACGCTACCGAGCGTACCGCCCGTCTGCAGGCCGACTGGGAGAACTTCCGTCGCCGCACCGCCAATGAGCGTATCGCCGAGCGCGAGCGCGCGACCGAGAAGCTTGTCACCGCGCTGTTGCCGGTGATCGACGATATCGAGCGCGCGATCGACCATGCCCGCAGTCAAGAGCTTTCCGACGACTTTAAGCAGTTCGTCGATGGCGTTGACGCGGTACATGCCAAGCTGCTCGACGTGTTTGCGCATGAGGGCGTTGAGCCCATCGACCCCAAGGGCGAGGCGTTCGATCCGCTCGAGCATCAGGCTGTGGGTCGCGTCGAGGACGCATCGCAGTACGACGAGACCGTCAACGATGTGTACCAGAAGGGCTACCGCATGGCGGATCGCATCCTGCGTTCCGCGATGGTGACGGTGACCTACGGTGGCGAGAAGCGCCCCGCACCGGAGCCCGAAGCGGCGCCCGAGGATGCCGCGGCCGATACGGCCGAGAGCACCGAGGAGTAATTGAGAAGGGCCCCGGGGCAACACCCGGGGCCCTTTCTGGCCTAGTGCCATATGAAAGCATGAGCCGTCGTCTGCATGGGCGGCGGACGTAACAGGAGAGGAGCTACGATGGCTGCAGGCAAAACCTTCTATGACATCCTGGGCGTATCCAAGAGCGCCTCCGACAAAGAGATCAAGAGCGCGTTTCGCAAGCTCGCGCAAAAATATCACCCCGATGCCGGCGGCGACGAGGCCAAGTTCAAGGAGATCAGCGAGGCCTACGAGACGCTTTCGGACGAGAAGAAGCGCAAAGAGTACGACCAGATGCTCATGTTTGGCGGCATGCCGGGCGCGGGCGGCGCGTATGGCGGTGGCTACGGTGCCGGCGCGGGCGCCAGCGGCTGGGGCGACATCTTCGACAGCATCTTTAGCGGTAATGGCGCCTGGGGCAGCGATTGGGGCTCGGGCTTTGCCGGGGCTGCAGGCACTGCCGGTGCCGGCGCGGGTCGCAGCCGCGCGCGCAAGGGCGGCGACTTGTCGCTGACCGTCGATGTGACGGCTGAGGACGCGTTTCGCGGTGTGACGCACAAGGTCACCTACCGCATTCCCTCGACGGGCGAGCAGCAGACCATTACGGTCTCGGTGCCTGCGGGCGCGGTCGACGGCGGCAAGCTGCGCTACAAGCGTCGCGGCGAGTATGGCGTTGCCGGCGGCGAGCGCGGCGACCTGGTCGTGACCACGCATGTGGAGGAGCACCCGCTGTTTAAGCGCAAGGGTGCCGATGTGACCATGGAGGTGCCGATCTCGGTCTACGAGGCGGCGCTCGGCTGCACGGTGGATGTGCCCACGCCCGGCGGCGCGACGGTTCGTCTGAAGGTGCCCGCTGGCACCCAGACGGGCAAGAAGTTCCGCTTTAAGGAGATGGGTGCGCCCGACGTTAAGCACCGTGGCCGCACAGGCGCGCTGCTCGTCGAAATCAAGGTACAGGTCCCCACGAACCTGTCCGACGATGAGCGCGATGCCATGACCAGGCTGCGCGAGGCCGACACGCGCGATTATCGCGAGAAGGTCAACCGTTACAAGGCGACGTACTAGGGCGGTCGTGGCGCACGCCCGCGCCCGCGGGCTTATGATGGACGATAACGAGACGGAAAGGGGTCAGGTAGCATGGCCGAGGACAATAGGAATAAACCGCTGTACATGATCAGCGTGGCGGCCGAGTTGACTGGCATGCATCCGCAGACTCTGCGCGTCTACGAGTCCAAGGGCCTGGTGAACCCCCAGCGCTCGGGCGGCAACACGCGCCTGTATTCGCGTGCCGATATCGAGCGCCTGGAGCTCATCAACCAGCTGACCGACGAGGGCATCAACCTTGCCGGCGTGGTGCGCATCCTCGATATGAAGGAGCGTGCCGAGGAGCGCGAGCGCGAGAACGAAAAGCTCCGCGCCCGCGTGCGCCAGCTCGAGGAAGAGCTACACGAGTACAAGATGCAGAAGAAGATCACCGCCCTGGCCCCGCGTGACGGCTCGGTTAACCCCGAGCAAGTCATGCGCAAACTTTTGGGCGCAGGCGGGGATCTGTAGGTTCCGCCGTTCTAACGAACGGCGGACCGGTCGACGCTGCGCGCCGCCCAGAGCGACAATTTGTCATTCAAAAGGCAGGGCATGACCAGAAGGTCTATGCCTTGCCTTT
>CABSUD010000115.1:0-5066 GCA_902480795.1 uncultured Collinsella sp.
GGTTTGTTTTGGTAGGTATGGTCGTGCGGTTGGATCGGGTTTTAACGCAGCTCTAAAGAGTGCGAAACAGCTCGGAAAAGCTCGCTTCGTAGCATGAGCCTAACGATTGATACCGCCTATGTGCACGGAAGGGTTGTGGGAAAGATGGTCAATTACGGGTTTGGTATGCCGACGCGCCTTGTTGTGGATGGAGACGTGGCTCGCTGGTGCGGACGATTGGTCGCTCACTACGGTGGCACCAAGGCGCTGGTCGTGTTGGGCGGTGACAAGCATACGCGCGATGAGCTTGTCTCGGCGGCACTTGGCTCGCTTGATCGAGCCCTACTCGAGCGCGTACTTTTCCGCTGCGGCTCGGTTGGGGGCGACGGGGGAGACGAACTGATCGACGAAGCCGTGGCCCTGGCGACCGACGAAGGCGTGGACTTTGTCCTGGCGATTGGCGATGCCGATACTGCTGGCTTTGCGCGCGAGCTCGCGCGTCGCATGGCGGCGCTCGATGCCGGCGAAGACGGTTTTGTCCCTTATGGATGCATTCTCTCGGAGGGCAAGGCGCCTGCTGTCGTGGGCACCGGTGAGGTTCCCGTTTTTGCCATTATCGCGCCCGAACTGCTGGAGGGCATCGGGTCTCCTCTGCGTGAGTTGCTCGGTAGCATCTGCGCCGCGGCCTAATATTTGCCATAAAAGGACGGGTTATTTTTGGTTGGTAAAGCGTTTGACCTGCCAAAATAAGCCTGTCCCTTTTTAATCGGTTGCCGTTTGGGGGGCCGATTGGCAACGCTCGCTGATTGTAGTCTTGACCTGCGCTAGAATAGTGGCATCTGAATGTCCGGGCGCATGGAGGAATGCGCCCGTATGCTGAGGAGGACTCTATGGCAACTGTTGCCGCACCTATCGATGCTACGTCGACTGCCGCTTGGAAGGCACTCGAGGCTCATCAGGAGAAGCTTGAGGCCGATGGTATCGACCTCAAGGCCTGGTTCGCCGCCGATGCCGAGCGCGTGAACAAGCTGAGCTTTGACGCCGGTGACCTGCACTTCGATCTGTCGAAGAACCTGGTGACCGATGAGACCGTCAAGCTGCTGTGCGATCTTGCCCGCGAGGTGAAGCTCGAGGAGCGCCGCGACGCCATGTTCTCCGGCGAGCACATCAACACCACCGAGGACCGCGCCGTCCTGCACACCGCGCTGCGCCGTCCGGCAAGCGAGAAGGGCCAGCTCATCGTCGACGGTCAGGACGTCGTCGCCGACGTGCACGAGGTCCTCGACCGCATGTATGCCTTCGCCGAGCGCGTGCGCTCCGGTGAGTGGAAGGGCGTTACCGGCAAGAAGATCGAGCACCTGGTGTCCATCGGCATCGGCGGCTCCGATCTGGGCCCGGTCATGGCCTACGAGGCTCTGCGTCCCTATGCCGACGCCGGTATCGACTGCCGCTACATCTCCAACATCGACCCCAACGACCAGGCCGAGAAGCTCAAAGGCCTGGATCCCGAGACCACGCTCGTGATCATCGTCTCCAAGACCTTCACCACGCTCGAGACCCTCACCAACGCTCGCGAGGTCAAGACCTGGATGCTCGAGCAGCTCAAGGCTCAGGGCGCCATCGATGGCTCCGATGAGCAGAACGCCGAGGCCGTGGCAAAGCACTTCGTCGCCGTCTCCACTGCACTCGAGAAGGTCGAGGCCTTCGGTATCGACCCCGCCAACGCCTTCGGTTTCTGGAATTGGGTTGGCGGCCGCTATTCCGTTGACTCCGCCGTGGGCCTGTCGCTGATCGTCGTGCTCGGCCCCGAGCGTTTCCAGCAGTTCCTCGAGGGCTTCCACGTCATCGACGAGTACTTCTGCAACACGCCGCTCGAGAACAACGCCGTCGCGCTGATGGGCCTGCTCAACGTCTGGTACGTCAACTTCTTCGGTTCCAAGAGCCACGCCGTGCTGCCGTACTGCCAGTACCTGCACCGCTTCCCGGCCTACCTGCAGCAGCTCACCATGGAGTCCAACGGCAAACACGTCCGCTGGGACGGCAGCGCCGTGACCTCCGATACCGGTGAGATCTTCTGGGGCGAGCCCGGCACCAACGGTCAGCACGCCTTCTACCAGCTGCTGCATCAGGGCACCGTGGTGGTCCCGGCCGATTTCATCGCCTTCGCCAATACCGCCAACCCTGCGACCGATAGCGGCCAGGACGTGCATGAGCTGTTCCTGGGCAACTTCCTGGCCCAGACCAAGGCGCTCGCCTTTGGCAAGACGGCCGATGAGGTGCGCGCCGAGGGCACGCCCGAGCAGATCGTCCCGGCCCGTTGCTTTGAGGGCAACCGCCCGACGACCTCGATCTTCGGCGACACGCTGACCCCGTTCGCACTCGGCGAGCTCATCGCCCTGTACGAGCACATCACGTTTGTCGAGGGCACGGTCTGGGGCATCGACTCCTACGACCAGTGGGGCGTTGAGCTGGGCAAGCAGCTTGCCAAGCAGATTACCCCTGCCTTCCACGACGACGCCGCCAAGGCCGAGCAGGACGCTTCGACTCAAGCGCTTATCGAGTTCTATCGCACGCATCGCAAGTAGTCGCTGCTGTTAACGCGTCGCGCCTTATAGTCAGGGGCCCGTATCCTATCGGATGCGGGCCCCTTTGCTTTGCCGTGGTCCCGGGGCGCACGGCCTTTGTGGAACATCGCCGGGGCGCCGCGCGCTGCGAGAACCCTGCGCTTAGATCTTGGCCTCCGCATGGCCTCGCTGCGCCTCGGGCAGCTCCCCGTAGAGCGGATGGTCTTCGAGCCTAAAGCGCTCGACCTGTTCGGGAGTGCGACCGCGTACAAAGAGCCACGAGCAATCAATCGGCGTCGCCATGAGTGTGCTGGGTAGCGCGTCGGCGCGGTCGGAAAACACCCGGGCACTCTCGGGATCCTGGAACGCCAGCACCAGATGCGTGTCGCAGTTGCCCATGATGGAGCGTGCGCGTGCCTCGCCATAGAGCGCATCGAGCTGGTTGGTCGACTGCAGCAGCAGCGTTGCCCAGATGTTGCAGCTTCGGATAATCGAGAGCACGTTGTCGATCTGGGGGATCTGCAGATTTGCGAAGTCATCGAGCATAAAGCGCACGGGCACGGGCAGGCTGCCGTCGGGCTGCCTATCGGCCTCACGAATGAGGCCCATAAACGCCTGCGAAATAAAGAGGCCGGTCAGCGGATCGAGATTGCGGTCAATATCGCTCACGGTTACAAACAGGGCGCAGGGGGTGTGTCCCATGGAAGCGAAGTCCACCTGATGGCACTCACGATAGAGCTGTGCCGCACCGTCGAATCCCAGACACATGACCTTTTCGGCAAGGATGCCGACGATGCTCGCGTGCATGCGCTCGGCATTTTGCGTAATGGCGTAGCGCCGCCATAGCGAGAGGGCATAGCTTTGGGGGTCGGTCGTGATCAGGTCGTCAAACAATCGACCCGTGGCACCGTCCTGCAGGTGCTCGATCAGCTTGATGACCGAGCTGATCGTCTGCTCGTCGGCGGGTAGCTGTTCGGTGACGTAGGCGATAAGACACGACAGCAGGTTTGCCGCCGCATGATCCCAAAAAGGCTGGTTGTTGTCCTCGATGGGACAGATGGCCTTTGCCACCGAGAGGATGTCCTGCTGGTTGGGCCTGCCGTCCGCCTTGCGGCGAATGTGTTTCAGGGGGTTGTAGCCGCAGCGCTCGATGCCGGGCGCAAGGGCCGGGACGGTGTTGAGGTCGGCGAAGTTGAGACATTGCACGCGGTAACCGTGGGCTGCCAGCACGGGTCCCACTTCGCGACAGAGCGTGCCTTTGGTGTCGAGCACGATGTAGCTTGCGTTCATTTGCAGCAGGTTGGGCTTGAGGACGTTTCGGGTCTTGCCGGCTCCCGAGGGGCCGATCACAAGTGCGTTGTTGTTGAGTCCCGTTTGGCGGGTGTCGCAGGAAAACGTTCGATCCTTGGCGAGGATGGTGGACGATGCGGACTCAGATGCGGCGAGACGGCTGGCGAGGTTAGACATGGGCGACCTCCTTGGTGGTCGAGAGGATTTCGTGGGCAAAGCCGAGCTCGACGGCGCGCTCGGCCGAAAGGTAGGTGTCTTTTGCAGTGAGGGACTGGATGCGCTTTGGCGTGAGGCCGCTGCGGTCCGAGAGGATTTGCGTGAGGGTCTTGCGGGTCTGCATGAGACGCCGGCTGGTTTCCTGCAGCGCAAGTGCCGAGCCGCCTGCCCCCTGGGGGATCAGCGGGTCGTGAATCATGAGCTCTGCATGGGGCGCCATACGTCGATCGTCGCCGCCCATAAAGATCACGGCGCCCATGGACGCGGCGAATTCCAGGCAGACGGTGCGGATGGGGCACGATGCGAGGCGCATGGCGTCATAGATCGCAAGACCCGATCGCACGCTTCCGCCGGCGCTGGCGACAAATATGGTGATGGGGCGGCTGGGGTCGGTGGCATCGAGCAGGCGGATCTGCTGGCATAGGTCGTGGGCCATCGGGGTTTCGATGTTTCCCATGACGGAGAGCTCGCGACGGGCGAGCATCTCATCGTAAATGCTGGTGAGCGTGATACCTCGGGCGGATTCACGCATGGTGAGGGGGCTGATGATGGGGGAATGATTGGTGTCCATGAGGACTCCTTTCTGTTGGTTGTGTTGTGGAATAGGATTGTTGCCCGCGGAGGGGCTGGCGGGCTACAGGGTTCGTCCGAGCCTGAGATCGAGCTCGGTTGTGGGGCAGACTGCCTGTTCGTGCGGCTCGCAAGCGCCAAGGGCTCCGAAGCGATGGAGCGTTGCGGCGGGCGTGGTGTAGGCGAGCCGCAGCTGATGCTCGACAGGGGCACATCCGTCATTTTTGTAATGAGCCGCGTAGTACTGCGCGATGCTGGCGTTCATCTCGCTGCCATTGCGATGGCGCTCAAACTGGCGTCTGCAGGTCTCGATGATCTTTGCAATTTTCGCCGGGCTTCCGCCCGCTTCCTTCACGCCCTGAATGTTCGGATGCTTCGCGAGCGCCTGACAGGTCTCTAATTTCAGGTCCAATCCTGTACGGCTCGGGACATTGTAGCAGATGACGG
>CABSUD010000116.1:0-5056 GCA_902480795.1 uncultured Collinsella sp.
GACCACGTTGCCGGGCAGCTCGTAGACAAACTTGCCACGGTCGGCAGCATGCGCGCCGATCACCCACAGCACAAACTCGTGCTCGGGCATAGCCGTAATGTAGCCGTGCATCCAGGTAGACACGCCGCCGTGCACATAGGGGTAGCAGCCCTCGAGTACCAAACAGATTCTCATTTGTCGCCGCCCTCCCTGCGCGCGATCGTCACCGTCTTGTCCGTAGCTTTGACCAGGTACAGATCGCCCGTCACCGCACCCGGCTCGCCATTATTGGCGCGGAACATGAGCCACGCCTCGTCGTGGAAATTGCCCAGGCTGAGCGTCCAGGCATCCGCGCTGGTATCCACGCTCACCGTAACCGACGAAAAGCGCTGAATGGCGCCCGAGCATTCCGAGCCGGTCTGGCGGCGCAGGTCGGGCGCAGACTTGGTAAGCCAGTCCAGGTAGTCGGTAAGGCCGCCCTTGTAGACTTCCCAGCCCTCCTTGGCGCCGCGATCGGGATCGAGCAGGTCGTCCGGGTGCATAAAATGCGTACTCACGTAGTGCATGTTGAGCTCGGACACTGCGGCCAGGCGCATATAGGAATCGTTGACCATACCGCCCGAGACAATGCGCGGCTGCTCCACAATGCCATCGCTCGCCACGCCAAACTCCTGCACGTACGGCAGGTCGGTGCCATACTCAAAATACGTACTGGCGATGGTCTTAATGCGCGGAACGTCGGCGCCGATAAGCTTGCGCGCGCGGGCCGAAAGGATATTCGACGGCGGTACGTAAACCGAGCCATGAGCGTTGGGCAGAACCTCGTCCTGAAACGCGATAAGTTCGTTGAGCGAAGCGACGAGCGTCTCTTTGTTCTTCCAGGTCTTGTAGACGTACAGCGTGCCGTAGTCGGTGTCCCAGAGCGCGAGCGGCTGATGGTTGTAGCCGTGAAAGCCCAGCTCGCCGCCCATCTGCAGCAGCATGCCGCCAAAATATCGAAACTGCGTGGTATCGGGTTGGCGCGCGGGCTCGGTCTGGTTGACCGCGTCCTCGTAGTTTTCGATCATCACGCCGGTATAGCGAATGTCGTACTTTTGCGCGAGCTTTTGCAGATCGGGCCACCAGACCTTGGTGTAAAAATCCGCAATGGAAAGGCCGTAGTCACGCTTGATATAAGTACCATCGCCCGAGGGCACGGGGCTAGGAAAGTCGTCCAAATAGAACACGGCGCTGTTGATGACCGGATAGGCCGTAGCATCGCCCAGCAGACTGATCGCCGCGGCGAAAAAGCCGCGCATGACCTTGTCGTAGATACCGATATTGCACACCACGGTGCGCCCGCTACCGCAGTCATTAGACCAAATGAGCGGGGCGCCCGCATCGCCAGTCTTAGCCCACTCACGCGCCGTCTCGCGCAGCGATACTGAAAGCGACGAATCAAAGGGGTCCGAGAGCTCGTAGCGCTCTCCCCCGCCCAGCATAAAGTCCTCACTCGGCACAATGCTTTCGGCTTTTACATAGTCATATCCGGCCGATTCAATGCCAAGCTTGGAGGCAATCACTTGCAGATAGCTCGAGTTATCCGGCGGCATGGCGAGCATAAGCGAACCGCCGGCACTCACCCAACTCATAATGTCGCTCAGGTGCGTACCGAGCCCATCGAGCGACGGCATGAGCAAAATCACGCGATCGAAGGAGGTCAGCGAGGGAATGGCATCCGCACCATCCAGGGCAAGATCCACGTCGCGATGGGCGATCTTCATGTCCAGCAAAATCTGGTCGAACTGGTCTTTGACGTCGTCGACGCCATCTTGGTCCGAGTCTGTAATGACCAGGCACGTGGGCTTTTGGCCAAAGATTGCCGAGGAGGCCGGCACCGCGTCGTTGGCGGCAAGCATCCCCAGCCTATGCTGGCCCGCACTGTACTGCACGCCGGCACGCTCCACCAGCAGCACGGCGGCCATGGCAATAAAGACCGCCCACACCACGAGGAGTCCCATCCAACGAAAGCGGCCCACACGGTCTCGGATATGTTGCGCCACGCTCATCGGGCCTCCTCCCCATCGCGCCAAAACGCCAACTTTTCGCGGTTGTCGGCGCTCAAATACACATGTTGCTTGTCAATCGCATCGATCACACAGTGGACCTCGTCACCGTCGCGGCGCATCACGGCCAGGCGCAGGCAAAGCATCCAAACCTCCTGCTCCTCGGGCACGTCGAGTACCAGCTGGTCGGTCACGGCCTGCGCCTCGTCGATCTGTCCGACATCGGCCAGCGCCGTCGCGTATCGAATGCGCAGCTCAAGGGTATCCTCGCGCTCGCAGCGACGCGCAAGCAGGCGCGCGTACTGTTGGCGCTGAATCTGAGCAACGCGCCCCTCAGCCAAGCCCGAGCCCAAGTATTCACCAAGAAAATCACAGTATTCGTTGAGGTTTTGCGCGCTCGGGTCCGTCTTAAAGGCACGCTCCAGCTGCTGCAGTTTAAGGTCGGACTCCTTGGAGATCTGCGCCACCGCCGTCGCGGCATAGTGCGCCACCTCAACGTCGTCGTTAAGCTTAGCCGCCTGCAGCTGCGCCAGGTACGCGTCGGGCTCCTCGGTGAGCATGGAGAGCATTAGGCGGCGCCGGTATGCCGGGTCGTTGACGATAAGCGCCTCCTCGAGCGGCACTACGCCTGCATCGTCCTCACCGCTCGGTACCGACATACTACGATGCAGGTCGTCGTTGAAGCGCAGCGACTCCAGCGCAGACTCTTTCAGCCACTCGCCAAACACCGCGCTGCGCACCGATAGCAAAACCACCAGCAACGGGCCCCACAGCGGCACCAGCACTATTACAGCCAGCATGTGCCCGCGCACCGGCAGCAGGCCCAGCTTCATGAGCGTCCACAGCATCAGGCAAACCAGCGAATGAATCAGCAGCAAGACGGCAGCAACGACAAGCGAGATCAAGCGGCACCCCCCTCACCGTCACCGGTGTAAGCGATGCGCTGCAGCAGCGCCACGATGCCCTCGCCGTCGACGGGCTCCACCGCAATATGCTTTGCGCTCAGGCGCTTACGGATAATGGGAAGATCGCACGCCTTTGCCTGGCGCATAAGCAGGTAGAGCACGTTGCCGTCGACCAAGCCCGCCGCGTCGCTCTCGCGGATTGCCGACCCAATTGCGCCCACCAGCTCGCCGACAGGCTCCATGCCCGGTACCACGCGCAGGAGCAAAAAACTCCCCATCTTGCTATCTGCCAGCGCCTGCTCCGCCGCGAGCTCTTGGCCAAAGGCCGCCTGCTTGAGCACGCAAGTGCCGTCAACGCAGCGTTTATCCTGCGCCACCGCCTCATAGTCAAAGGCACGGCCCAGCGCGCTTTCGACCAGCCCGCACAAGATGCGGAACAGGTTTTGATAATAGAGGGTCATTTGGTTTTCGGCCGCACTACGCACAAAGATCAACACGGCGGGTGCCCCGTCGCGCTCGATCGCGTATCCAAACATGGGAAACCCCGGCGTCAGCTCACGGTTCACCCACAGGTTCGAACGACCCCCGTCGCCCAAAAGAGGTGCAAGCTGCTCAAGCGTGAGCGAGCGTGCGGCATTTTCGGCAATCGCGGGACTTGCTGCCACCAGGCGTGCAAATGCCCCGCCCGAAACATGGTAGATCGCCACCGAATCGTTCTCGAGGATCTCGCCCAGAAGCTCGCAGCACTTGCGATAGATGTCGCGTGGGTTGAGTACGTCGAGCTCCTGCGTCACGGCAAAGATCTTGCCAAAGCTGTCGTGGCGACCCACAATCTGGCGCCTGTACGCGCGCTTGTCCTCGATCGCGTCGTGGTAAAGCTGTGTGAGGAACGTATTGCGATTACGCACGAGCTCGTTTTGATCGCGCTCCGCCCTAATGGCTTCGCTGTTGCGCAGCTGCACATAGCCGCACACGGCACCCACCACAAAGTACGCAATAAACGGCAGCCAGTTGGACGGCTCGTAAAAGAGACCCTGGAAGGTATAACCGTACTGAGTAAAGTAGCTCGCGGCCAAACCCACCGACGCCAGCAGCGCCGCAACCAGGCCAAAGTCCAAGCCATACAGCGTGCCGATCAGCACCACGTAGAGTAGGCGATAATCGAGCACGTTGAGCTAGGCCGATAGGGAGAACAGATGCTCAAGCACCTCGAACAGGACCCAGGCGGCTGCCGTCTCCAGGCATTTAATAGGCAGCGTGCGCATTTGGATGCGGTCGATGGCGGCGCGCAAGGGGTTGACCTTCTTTGCGCGACCAGCATCCCAACGCGTTTGAATGGTCGAAAGATCGCGCAGCAAGTCGTAGCGCTGAAACCAGCCATAGTGCACGCGAGCGACGTCGCTGGCGGGCAGGGTGTAGCCGGCGGAATCGCCATAGGCAACTGAGAGCCCTGGGAACAGTGCCTTGAGGGCCTCGCCCACCTCGCCCGCCGTATGATGGAAGGTATCGGCTACGTCGAGCGTCTCAAAGTTACCATTCCAGCTGTCGAAGATACGGCGTACCAGCACCGAAAGCTCCTCGGCACACAGCAGGGGAAACGCGGCATCCTGCGCGCCCTGCAGAGCGGCCGATCCGGTTGAGCATGCGTCGAACATCGGCACCAAAAACGGGTCCTCCAGCGCGGCAGACGCGGTATACAGGAACGGCACGCGCAGGATCTTGGTCTGAACGCCCTCGCGAGCAGCGTAGTAGCGGCACAGGTCGTTGGCTGCGTGCGCGATAATGCCCTTGCCCGTTCGCCCCGCGGCATCGGCGGCACCCTCGGCACCCGCGGGCCCCGCTACATACAGTAGTTGGACCCGGCGACCCGCGCACGTACGAAAGACCGAGCGCAGTAGCTCGATATCGCCCACGGTATCGGTATGCGGGGTAAGGTAATTAGACAGGTAGACCACGCGGTCGAACTCGTAGGCCTGGTCCAAGTGCTGAAGCAGCTCTTTCCACGAGGCATGGGGCGACGACTCATCGCGGCGCGTGTCCTGCGCGGCTACGACCTGCACATGGTCCCCGGGGAACGCCTTGGCACAAAAGTCATCGTCAACATATGCGGTGTTGCCAACAACCAGC
>CABSUD010000117.1:0-5046 GCA_902480795.1 uncultured Collinsella sp.
GTTCTGAGCGTGTTTTCCATCAAAATGGCGCTTCCCGTCGTCTTGTCCGCCGTTTTGGCGATCATTTCCACCGTCTGCATGGCGACCGCCCTCAGGTACGCGCACGCGCTGTCCCCCAGCTGCTCGAGGTCTATCTCCTCGCCGCCCTCCCGGGCAAAGCCGACCGCCATCACAAAGCCCATGATGCCCGAGACCAGAAAGCCCACCGCAAAGCTCGAATCTGCCTTGAGCTCTTCTCCGTCGGGGTGGACGATCTCTCTCACGCGGTCGATGATGATCGTATGGATGCCCTGCACGACCTGCTCGGCGGCACCCGCCCTCATGGTGATGACGATGCGCCGCAGCAGGCAGCGGACGTCGCGCCGGTCGAACGCCGAAAGGTCGCCCTCGCTCGAAAAATGCCAGAGGGCATCGGTGATGAGCTCGTTATCCTGCAGCAGCTGGGCTATGGCGATGGCGACGAGTTCATCGAAATCGTGAAAATAGTAGTAAAACGTTCCGCGATTGCACTGGGCGGCGCGGGTCACCTCGCCAACCGACAGCTCGAAGATGCTGTTGTTCTCGATGAGCTCCCAAAACGCCTCGATGATACGGGTGCGTGCATCGGGCACATCGGCGTCCTTACGCGGTCTCGCCATGCGCCTCACCGCACCCCTGCGCCTTGGCGTTCATGATGAGCATCTGAAGACGGTTCTCCACGTTGGCGAAGCTCACGTCGGGATCGTAGTCGAGCGGCAGGAACTGCGCCGTGGGATACTGCTCCTTGAGCGCATGGATGAGCCCGCGCCCCACGACATGGTTGGGCAGACACCCGAACGGCTGCAGGATCACGAAGTTGCGGCAGCCGCGCTTGGCGTGCTCGAGAATCTCCGCCGGAATCAGCACGCCCTCGCCCGCATCGAACGTATGGTGCAGGATCTTATCGCTCGCGCGCACGAGCTCGGGCATGCGCGTCGGCGGCTCGTAGAGCGGGCTCGCCGCGCCCAGGCGGTCGCAACGGTCGTGCGCGAGCTCGAACAGGTTGTCCGCCGTGGCGTACCAGGCCTTTTCGGGCAGCGACAGGTCGACGTGGAACTCGCGCGACTGCGCATGCTTGTAGAAATAGGTCTTGCGGATCACGTCGGTCATGCGCGCCTCGATGACCTCGAGCCCGTTGTCCTCGAGGTAGCGCTCGATCTCGTGGTTGGCGCCGAGATGGAAATTGAGCAGGTACTCGCCCACGATGAGAACGGTCGGATGCGGGTTCGAGCGGTCGTACGGAACGGCGTCCATGATCGCAAGCGCGCGTTTGAAGCCCGTCGCCTGGCCTCTCAGCCCGGAGCGCTCCATGCCCTCGATAACCTCATCGAGCGCGCGGTCGAACGCAGCGTCCGCCGCGCCCTTCTCGAGCTCGTAGGGACGGATGCGCCTAAGCATGGCCTCGAGGGCATCGATCATGGGAAGACCGTAGGCGATCTGGATGCTCGGGCCAAGGCCGAGCTTGAAGCCCGGATGCGCATTGTGGGCATCGACGTCGTCGTTGGTGAGCACCGGGACATAGTCGTATCCCGCGTCGTCGAGCGCGCGGCGCAGCAGGGGCATGTAGTGCGTCAGGCGGCAGTCGCCGATATACTTGCCAGTCACCACGGCGACGTCGTGCGGGTCGTACTTACCGCTCTCGAGTGCCGCGAGCGCCTCGCCGATCACGATTTGCGCGGGGAAGCAGATGTCGTTGTGCACATAGCGTTTGCCCAGGCGGATGGCATCCTCGCGCCCGATATCAAGGGCCTCGGCGCGCACGCCCTGATTGCGCATCGCCGCGGTCATGAGCCTGCAGAACGCATGGGAGGTGTTGGGGACCAGCGCGATCTTGTCGTGCCGGTCGCGCTTGGTGTACTTGACCTTATACGGGTCGTCGAGCGGATGGACCGCGTGCACCCGGGCGCCCTCGGCACGCTCCTCCGCGCGACGACGGTTGACTGACTCGATAAACGAACGCACGCGAATGCCCATGGGACCGGCGACGTCGCTCTCATCGAGCTTGATCATCATCGGAACCTTGGAGCCCATCTCGCCCATCATGCGCGCGATCTCGTCGGTGAGATACGCATCGTGGCCGCAGCCGAAGCTGCCCATCTGCACGAGCTCGAGCTCGGGCGTCGATGCGACGATGACCGCGCACGACAGCATGCGCGCATGGTAGTTGTTCACGATGTCGATGCGGCTGTTGGAAAGATCGACGTTGCAGACCCCCGGCACCGCATCGGGCGTCAGCACGGGGATGCCGCGCTCAGAGAAGAGCTTGGGCAGCCCGTGGTTGACCAGCGGGTCGTTGTGGTACGGGCGCGAAGCGATCACCACCGCGTAGCCGCCGTCCTCGCGCACGTTCTCGAGCACCTGCCTGCCGCGCAGCTGCAGCTGTTTCTCAAACGTCTGCTGCGCGCGGTCCGCCTGCTCGGTCGCCTCGGCAACCAGGTCGGCATCGATATCGAAGGTCTCCTTGCACCACGCCTTGAGCTGGCGGTTTCGGTCGCCCTCGTCGTACCAGTGGAACAGCGGCGTATCGAACGGAACGCCGAAACGCTCCTCCGGGTTATCGGAATTGCGCATCACGTAGGGGTATCCCTTTACGACGGCGCACATCCACTCGCTGGTAGAGGCGGTGTTTTCGGTGGGCACCGTCGTGATGATGGGCATGAAGATGCGGTCGACGCCGGCGTCGACGAGATTGCGGATGTGCCCGTGGACGAGCTTGGCCGGGAAGCACACGGTGTCGGATGTGACGTGCGCCAGACCGCGCTCGTACATCGCCTTGGTGCTGCGTCCCGAGACGCGCACCTTAAAGCCGAGCGTGCTGAAGAACGTCGACCAGAACGGCATGGTGTCCCAGAACTCGAGCACACGGGGAATGCCGATCGTGACATCGCGCCCCCCGCAGACGGGAACCGTGGGGTACGACTCGAACAGCAGCTTCTCGCGGTCGACAAAGAGATTGGGGGCAGCCGCGGTCCGGTCGCGCCCCGTGCCGGGTGCCTGTGCCTCGCAAGCACCCTGCGGACGCAGCTCCTCCGCCGCGGGAACCTCGCGCACGAGCTCATCCCATGAGATGGCGCCGCCGCGCGGGCAGCGATTGCCCGTGACGTAAAGCGAGCCGTCGCCAAATGCCACGACCGCGCGCTGGCAGCGGTTGTTGCACCGACGGCAGGTAACGCCGCCGAACTCGCGATGCTCGAAGCGCTCCACGGCATCGAGCCCGATAAACGACGTGCCGGCGTCGCCCTTGCGGCATTCCTCGCGCGCGAGCAGGGCAATACCGATAGCGCCCATCAGCCCCGGGTGGGGCGCACGCGTGACGGGTTTGCCCAGATACTGCTCGAATGCGCGCAGCACCGCGTCGTTTCGGAACGTGCCGCCCTGGACGACGACTTTGTCGCCCAGACGGTTGAGATTTGAAACGCGAATGACCTTGGTGAACACGTTCTCGATAATCGAACGGCAGAGACCGGCCATGATGTCGCCCGGACCCTTACCGCGCCGCTGCTCGGAAACGACGCTGCTGTTCATGAACACCGTGCAGCGGCTGCCGAGAACGGCGGGGGCTTTGGACGAAAATGCCTCGGTCGCGATATCCTCAACGGCTATTCCGAGGTTTTTGGCAAAACCCTCGAGGAACGAGCCGCAGCCCGCAGAGCACGCCTCGTTGACGACGATATCGGTCAGCACGCCGTGGTTGAGCCAGATGGCCTTCATATCCTGTCCGCCGATGTCGAGCACGAAGGTCGCATCGGGAACGCATGCGCACGCGGCGCGGGCGTGCGCGACCGTCTCGACCGTATGGTAGTCGGCGTGGAACGCGCGCGCGAAAAGCTCCTCGCCGTATCCCGTGGTGCCCACGGCATCGATCGCAAGCGTGACTCCCGCTGTCTCCCAGCGGTTCTTCAAGCTGACAAGACCCTGTTGGGCGACGTCGAGCGGTCTGCCGTTATTAGACGCGTAGAACGAATCGACAAGCTCACCCGCCTCATCGACCAGGGCGAACTTGGTCGTCGTGCTCCCCGAATCGATACCGAGCGCCACACGCACCGTCTCTCCGGGCGCATACGCATCCGGACCCTTTGCCGGCGTCTCTTTGCCATGGCGTGCCATAAATTCCGCCTGCTCGGCGGGTGTGGCAAAAAAGGGCTGGGCAAGACGTCCCTCCCCGCTTGCGGGCGCGACCGTCTCAATCTTATCCAGCCGGACAAAAGCGTCGGGAAGGTCGATCGGTTGGGACGATGCGAACATGTCGGTCAGCGACAGGGCGGCACCGCGCGCGACCATGATCTGCGGATCGCGCGGGACGATAACCTGATCGTCCGATAGATTCAGTTGCTCCCGGAACACGCGGACCAGCGTGGGGTTGTAGGCGAGCGTACCGCCCTCGAAGATTACCGGCGGCTCGATGTCGATACCCTGGGCCAGACCGCCGATCGTTTGGCGGGCGACCGCGTGAAGCGCCGAAAGCGCCAGGTCGGTGGTAGGAATGCCCTCGTTGAGCAGCGGCTGGATATCGGTCTTTGCGTACACGCCGCAGCGGCCCGAGACCTCGTGGACGGTCGTTCCCCGGCTTGCGAGCTGCTCGAACTCGCCCGATTCGGTGCCGACCCCCATGAGCTTTGCCATCTCGTCGATAAATGCACCGGTACCGCCTGCGCACGAGCCGTTCATGCGCATGTCGGCAACCTCGATGTCTCCCTTATCGTTGGTGCGGAAGAAGATCATCTTGGCGTCTTGGCCGCCCAGCTCGATGGCGCAGCGCGTCTGCGGATAGAACCTGCTGATCGCGAGCGCGTTGGCGACCACCTCCTGAACGTACGAGGCGCCCAGCGCGGTCGCGATATCGCGCGCACCCGAGCCGGTCACCGCAACGCGCAGCGACTCATGGGGAAAGCGCTCGGCGAGCTCGCCGAGCATGGCGCGCACGCTCGCTGTCTGACACGCCCCGTGGCGGCGATATCCCCACCACGCCTCGGTCATATCCTCGTGCATCGCGTAAACTTTGGTCGTCGTCGACCCTACGTCCAGTCC
>CABSUD010000118.1:0-5035 GCA_902480795.1 uncultured Collinsella sp.
CTGACCGGGATAGCCAGCGCCCCTTTGTTGAATGGATTAACCGCCCAAGTAAGCCTTGCGCACGTTGTCGTCGTGCAGGAGCTCCTGGCCGGTGCCGGTCATGGTGATCTTGCCGGTCTCGAGCACGTAGCCGCGCGTGGCGATCGAGAGCGCCATCTGCGCGTTCTGCTCGACCAGAAGCACCGTGGTGCCGGCCTTGTGCAGGTCCTCGACAATCTGGAAGATCTGTTCGATCAGAATCGGCGCCAGACCCATGGAAGGTTCGTCGAGCATAAGCAGTTTGGGGTTACTCATAAGGGCGCGCCCCATAACGAGCATCTGCTGCTCGCCGCCCGAAAGGGTGCCGGCGACCTGGCGACGACGTTCCTTCAGGCGCGGGAACTGCTCGTAGACGCGCTCCAGGCCCGGAGCCACCGTGGACTTGGGCTGCGTATAGGCGCCCATCTCCAGGTTCTCCTCAACCGTCATCTGCAAAAAGGCGCGACGACCCTCGGGAACCTGAGCCAGGCCCTTACCAACCAGCTTATCAGCGGGCGTATGGGTAATGTCCTCGCCCATAAACTTGATGGAGCCGGTCTTGGAGCGCAGCAGGCCCGAGACGGTCTTAAGCGTCGTGGACTTGCCAGCACCGTTGGCACCAATCAGGGCCACGATCTCGCCCTCGTTGACGCTAAAGGAGATGTCCTTGATGGCGTGGATGGCGCCGTACCAGACGTTGATGTTGTAGACGGAAAGCATCGGCTCTGCCATTTAGTTCTCCCCCTTATCCTGCTTGCCCAGATACGCCTCGATAACAGCGTCGTTGTTCTGGATCTCCTCGGCCGTGCCCTTGGCGATGACCTTACCAAAGTTGAGCACGCAGATGCCCTCGCAGATGTTCATGACGAGCGACATGTCGTGCTCGATGAGCATGATGGCGATGCCGAAGGTGTCGCGAATCTTGACGATGTTCTCCATGAGCTCCGCGGTCTCGGACGGGTTCATGCCGGCGGCAGGCTCGTCGAGCAGCAGCAACTTGGGGTTGGTGGCAAGCGCGCGGACGATTTCCAGACGACGCTGAGCGCCATAAGGCAGCGAACCGGCCTGCTCATTTGCCAGATGCTCCATATCAAAGATGGAGAGCAGCTCCATGGCACGCTCGTGAGCAGCCTTCTCGTGCTTCCAGTACGTCGGCAGGCGCAGCACGCCCTCAAAACCGGAGTAGCGCTCCTGATTGTGCAGACCGACCTTAACGTTGTCCTCCACCGTCATGGTGTTGAACAGGCGAATGTTCTGGAAGGTACGGGCAATACCCATGCGGTTGACCTGGTAGACCGACTTGCCCGAGGTGTCCTCACCGTCGAGCAGGATGGTGCCGTGCGTGGGCTGGTACACCTTGGTGAGCAGGTTGAAGACCGTTGTCTTGCCGGCACCGTTGGGGCCGATCAGACCGGCGATCTCGGTCTTGCCGATAGTCAGGCTAAAGTCGTCAACTGCCTTAAGGCCACCGAACTCAATGCCCAGGTGGATGCACTCGAGCGCCGGACGCTGGCCCAGGTCGCGGTCGGGAACGATGGCGCCAGAAGGATACGGGACCATCTTGCCCTTCTTGAACTCAAATTTACTGGGCATCGGCTGCCACCTCCTTCTTGGAAGCAAAGCGGTCCTTGACGCGACCGAAGAACGCCTTGAGCTGCGGGTTGTTGGTAAAAATCATGACCAGGATCAGCACGATGGCGTAGATGAGCATGCGGTAGTCCGAGAACTGACGAAGCAGCTCGGGAAGCACCGTGAGCAGCGCCGCCGCGATGACGGAGCCGCGCATATTGCCCAGACCGCCCAGGACCACGAACACCAGGATGAGAATGGACGTGTTGAAGTCGAACTTGGTGGCGGAGAGCTGCGAGAAGTTACCGCCGAAGAGGGCTCCGGCAGCACCGGCGAGGGCAGCGGAAACCACGAAGGCGATCATGCGGTACTCGGTGACGGAGATGCCTATGGACTCGGCTGCAATCTTGTTATCGCGCACGGCCATAATGGCACGGCCGGTACGGCTGCGAACCAGGTTGAGCACGATCACGAGTGCGACCATGACCAGGATGGCACCGGCGAGGAAGGTCGAGTACGTCGACACGCCCGAGGCGCCCTGGGCGCCCTTGATGATGGCGGTGCCGTCCTCGAGCAGGTGCAGGTCGTCGATCGTAGAGTTGCCCGTGATGTTAAAGATCACGTGCAGGCCGCGGGAGTCGACGCCCACAATGAGGCAGGTGACGATCTCTTTGATGATCTCGCCAAAAGCCAGGGTCACGATAGCCAGATAGTCGCCGCTCAGGCGCAGGACCGGGATACCAATCAAGAAGCCCAAGATGGCAGCGGCGATAGCGCCGACCACAATGCTGATGACAAGACGTATTGGATCGGAGGGAACGGCGCTCTCGAGGGCGACCGCGGTAACGATGCCCGTGTAGGCACCGACGCTCATAAAGCCCGCATGGCCCAGCGACAGGTCGCCCGCGATGCCGACGACAAGGTTGAGGGAAATGGCCATGACGATGTAGGCCGTAATAGGAACCAACTGACCAGCAATCATGCGCGGGATCATGTGGTTGGACTGCATAAAGAACACGATGGCGAACGCCACAACGCACATGGCGTACGTAACAAAGTCGTGACGCGTCTGCTTGTCTTTAAGAAACTTCATAACGCTCACCTACACCTTCTCGGGGACGTACTTGCCCAAGAGGCCGGCAGGCTTGACGAGCAGGACGATGATCAAAACACCAAAGACGATGGAGTTGGCAAGGCTCGTGGAAATGTAAGCCTGCGCCATCGCCTCGATAATGCCGATGAGAATGCCACCGACAAAAGCGCCGGGGATGGAGCCGATGCCACCGAAGACAGCGGCGTCGAAGGCCTTGATGCCAGGCATAGCACCCGTCGTGGGCTGCAGCACCGGCGAGTAGGAGCACAGCAGCACGCCGGCGATGGCAGCAAGGGCAGAGCCGATGGCAAACGTCATCGAAATGGTGCGGTTGACGTTGATGCCCATGAGCTGAGCGGCGGCCTTGTCCTCGGACACGGCGCGCATGGCCTTGCCCATCTTGGTCTTACCTGTAAAGAACATCAGGCCGGCCATGATAACCAGGCAGGCGACGATGGTGACGAGCGAGACGGCGCTCACGTTGAACTTGGCCAAGAACTCCGGCACCTGGAAGGTGACGAGCGAAGTGAAGTTCTTGGGCGTGGCGCCCCACAGAAGCTGCGCGGCGTTCTGCAGGAAGTAAGACACGCCGATAGCCGTGATCAGAACGGCCAGCGGGCCTGCTTGGCGCAGCGGCTTGTATGCCAGACCCTCGATGAGAACACCGAGAACGGTACAGACCACACAAGAAAGAATTACAGATGCCCAGCCCGGAAGGCCGAGATACGACGTGGCACAGAACGAGACATAGGCACCGACCATGATGACGTCGCCGTGAGCGAAGTTGAGCATCTTGGCGATACCGTAGACCATGGTGTAGCCCAACGCGATGATGGCGTAGACGCTGCCCATGGACAGGCCGTTGACCAGGTATTGGATAAAGACCGTCATGTTCCACATCCCCCTTTCGAATAGGTTTCCAGTTGATGTATGAAACAGGGACGTTACACTGTCCCTAGATACCAAGCAAGCAGGGAAGGCCAAAACCTCCCCTGCTTGGGATCAAAACCGCTCTATGTAAGGCGGCCAATTAGGCCTGTACGTACTTGCCATCGGTGATGACGTACGCCGTGGGCTCCTTCTGGACCTGGCCCTTGTCGTTCCAGGAGAGCTTGCCAGTCAGGCCGTCAACAGTAATGTTGCGCATAGCCTCGGGAAGCTTCTCGGCAACCTCGGTGGGATCGGCGTCGACACCCAAGCCGGCCTCCTTGAGAGCCTCGACCACAGCATGCACGCCGTCGTAGGCGTCGGCGGCAAACTGGTCGGGGGTATCGCCGTACTTATCTTTGTAAGCGTTGACGAAGTCGGCGTTCTTCTCGTCGTCGGCGGAAAACGGGGTCATGAGCAGCAGACCCTCGGCAAGAGAGGTGTCGAAGCCCTCAACGCCCAGGATGCCATCCATGCCGTCGCAGCCCATCATCTTGACGTCGTAGCCCATGTCCTTGGCGTTCTTGAGCAGGACGGACGCCGGCGTGTAGTAGATCGGCGCAAAGATCATGGTGGCGCCTGCCTGCTTGGCCTTGGTCAGCTGGTTGGTAAAGCTCGTGGCGGAGTCGTCCTTAAAGGTCTCCTCGTCAACAATCTCGAGCTTAGACTTAGCGGCCTGGGCCTTAAAGGAATCTGCGATGCCCGAAGAATAGGCGTCGCCGGAGTTATAGAACAGCACGAACTTCTCGTTCGCATACTTCTGCGCCAGGAACTTGGCAGCGTTGACACCTTGGTTGGGGTCGGTAAAGCAAACCTGGAAGACGCAATCCTTGCCCTTGGTAACGTCCTCGGAGGACGCGGACGGGGTAATCATGAACGTCTCGGGGTCGTTACCGCACTCAGCAGCAACGGCGACCGACGCACCCGTGGTGGTCGGACCGACAAGGGCCTGCATGCCCCAGTCGAGCAGGGTGTTGAAGGCGTTGACGGCCTTCTCGCCGTCAGCCTGGTCGTCCTCGGCCTTGCTGACAAGCGGCAGCTCCTTGGTCGAGAAATCCTTGCAGCCAAGCTCGACAGCCTGTGTAACGGACTTGCCGTAGGACGCGTTGGCACCGGTCAGCGGGCCGATGGTGCCGATCTTAAACGAAGCGTCGCCCGACGCGGAACCGCTGTCGCCGCCGTTGGAGGAGCAGCCAGCTAGAATGGACATCGCCCCCAGACCTGCTGCGCTCGCGATAACGCTCCTGCGATTCATAACAGGGTTCAATGACTTACCGGTGAGGCTCGACATGCGGCTCTCCTCTCAAATCTCGTCGGGTTTCGGTTACCCGACAGGCCATCCTTCGCCGTGTTCGGCGTTCGCAAAATACTAGACGCTTTAGTTAAGGAAAGTGGCGATTATTTCAACTTTTCTTTGGATTTGTTCAT
>CABSUD010000119.1:0-5013 GCA_902480795.1 uncultured Collinsella sp.
GGAGGGCCCCATACAAAACGTGGGCTCTGCCCACACTCCCTTTTTATTCAGCCCTAGTCATCGCGCAAAGCCCCTTCGGCAGCACACGGTGCAGCCGAGTCACCGCAGGCCGGGGCGGGAGGAGCGGAGTTTCCTCCTGAGCGACTCTGCTTGCAGCCGGAGCGAAAGGGGGAAATCTCCGCCCCTCCCGCCCCGGCCGGACAGCCCACGCTACACCGTGTGCTGCGGCAGGTCCTGCAGGGCGATGACGTCCATGCCCATGTCGTTGGCGCTGCCGTGACCCTGCTGGTCCTCGCGCACGGCCTCGATGGCGCTCACGTACGTGTTGGCCGCAGACATCGCGGTCACGCAAGTCACGCCGCGGCGCACGGCCTCGGTGCGCAACAGATAGCCGTCGCCACGAGAACCCGGGCCGTACGGCGTGTTGATGATTACCGCAATCTTGCCATCGGCGATGAGGTCGCCGATGTTGGGACGCTCGCCGTCGTGCGGACCGCCGATCTTCTCCACGACCTCACAAGTCACGTTGCCGCCGCGCAGCACGCGCGCCGTACCCTCGGTGGAGCAGATATCAAAGCCCAGGTAGCGCAGGATACGGGCGACCGAAAGGATATGACGCTTGTCGCGGTCGCACACGCTGATGAACACCTTGCCGCAGCTCGGATCGGGCAGCTTGTAGTCAATCGCCAGCTGCGTCTTGGCATATGCCTCGGGATAGCTCTTGGCGATACCCATGACCTCACCTGTCGACTTCATCTCGGGCCCCAGGATAACGTCGGCGCCCGGGAAACGACCCCAGGGCATAACGGCTTCCTTCATGCAGAACCAATCGAGCTGACGCTCATCGCTCGGCAGGCCCAGGCTGGCGATGGAATCGCCCGCCATGATACGCGCCGCGCACTTGGCGAGCGGCACACCGGTGGCCTTGGAGATAAACGGCACGGTACGGCTTGCGCGCGGGTTGGCCTCGATCACGTAAACGGTCTCACCCTTGATGGCGTACTGCACGTTGACCAGGCCGCGTACGCCCAGCGCCATCGCGATGCGGCGCGTAGTCTCGCGGAGCTTCGCCTGCAGGCTCTCACTAAAGCTGAACGGCGGAATGCACGTCGCAGAGTCACCGGAGTGGATGCCGGCCTCCTCGATATGCTCCAGGATACCGCCGATGTAGACCTCTTCGCCGTCGCACAGGGCGTCGACGTCGGACTCGATCGCACCCTCCAGGAAGCGGTCCAGGTACACCGGATAGTCGGGGCTAATGCGCGCAGCCTCGGCCATGTAATCGCGCAGATGCTCGGCATCGTAGGCGATCATCATGCCGCGGCCGCCCAGCACGTAGCTCGGACGCACCAGCAGCGGGTAGCCGATGTGCGCGGCCACGGCCTCGGCCTCCTCAAACGAGGTGGCCTGACCCGCCGGCGGGTACATGATGCCCAGCTTGTCGAGCAGAGCGGCGAAGCGCTCACGGTCCTCGGCAAAGTCGATGGCATCGGGCTTGGTGCCCATGATGTTGACGCCACTCTCCTCGAGCATGCGCGCCAGCTTAAGCGGAGTCTGGCCGCCGAGCGTCACCACAACGCCGTCGGGACGCTCAACATCGATGACATCCATGACGTCCTCGTAGGTGAGCGGCTCAAAGTAAAGGCGGTCGGACGTGTCGTAGTCAGTCGAGACGGTCTCGGGATTGCAGTTGACCATGATGGTCTCGAAGCCGCGGGCCGCCAGCGCGTAGCTCGCGTGCACGCAGCAGTAATCGAACTCGATACCCTGGCCAATGCGGTTGGGGCCGGCGCCCAAGATCATCGCCTTGGGCTTGTCCGCCGGCGTGGTCTCGTCGGGAGCCACGCACTTCTTGGCATCCGGGCTTGTGCGGTAGATGTTCTCGTACGTCTTATAGTGGTACTCCGTGGCGCTCGAGAACTCCGCAGCGCAGGTATCGACCGTCTTCATGCTGGGAACCACGCCCAGACCCTTGCGATAGGCGCGCACAAAGCGCTCGTCCGAGCCGGTCAGCGCGGCAATCTCGGCGTCGCTCGTGCCGTACTGCTTGAGTAGGCGCATCGCGTCGGCGTCAATATCCTCCACACGCAGGCCGCGGATGCTCTCCTGGACCTGCACCATGTCGTTGATGCGGTTGAGGTACCACGGGTCGATGCCGCAGATGGCATGGATACGCGCGACATCCCAGCCACGGCGCAGGGCCTCGACCACAAAGAAGATGCGGTGCTCGGTCGGCGTGGCCACGGCCTGAGTGAGCTCGTCGTCGCTCAGCTTGTCGGCACCCTCCTTGCCACCGGCGCAAATGCCCTGGTGACCATCCTCCAGCGAGCGCATGGCCTTGCCGAAGGCTTCCTCAAAAGTGCGGCCAATCGCCATAATCTCGCCCACGGCCTTCATGCGCGTGGTGAGCGTGGGGTCGGTACCCTTGAACTTCTCGAAGGCAAAGCGCGGCACCTTAACGACGCAGTAGTCGATCGTGGGCTCAAAGCAGGCGGGCGTTGCCTTGGTGATGTCGTTGACGATCTCGTCGAGCGTATAACCCACAGCCAGGCGCGCGGCGGCCTTAGCGATGGGGAAACCCGTGGCCTTGGAGGCCAGCGCAGACGAACGGCTCACGCGCGGGTTCATCTCGATGACAATCAGGCGGCCGGTGTTGGGGTTCACGGCAAACTGCACGTTGGAGCCACCGGTCTCGACGCCGATCTTCTCCAGAATGGCGAGCGAAGCCACGCGCATGCGCTGATACTCAAGGTCGGAGAGCGTCTGCGCCGGCGCCACGGTGATGGAGTCGCCGGTGTGCACGCCCATGGGGTCGAGATTCTCGATGGAGCACACGATGATGCCGTTGCCGGCGTGGTCGCGCATGACCTCCATCTCATACTCTTTCCAGCCCTCGATGGACTCCTCGACCAGCACCTCGTGGGCGGGGGAGAGCTCCAGGCCCTGGCTCACGATGGAGACAAGCTCCTCGTGGGTGTGAGCGATGCCGCCGCCGGCGCCGCCCAAGGTAAAGCTCGGGCGCAGTACGCAGGGATAGCCCACGCGCTCGGCGATAGCCTCGGCGTCGGCCACACTGTAGGCATAGCCCGAGCGTGCGACCTCCAGGCCAATCTCGGCCATGGCCTCGTTAAAGAGCTTGCGGTCCTCGCCGCGCTCGATAGCGGCCAGGTCGCAGCCGATCATCTCGACGCCGTACTTATCGAGCGTGCCGTCTTTCGCCAGCTCGACGGCGGCGTTCAGACCGGTTTGGCCGCCCAGCGTGGGCAGCAGCGCGTCCGGGCGCTCTTTCTTGATTACGCGCTCGATAAACTCGGCGGTGATGGGCTCGACATAGGTGCGGTCGGCAAGACCCGGGTCGGTCATGATGGTCGCCGGGTTGGAGTTGACCAAGACGACCTCAAAGCCATCCTCCTTGAGCACCTTGCAGGCCTGGGCGCCGGAGTAGTCGAACTCACAGGCCTGGCCAATAACGATGGGGCCCGAACCAATGACGAGGATGCGCTTGATGTCAGTACGTTTCGGCATGTTAGTTCTCCTCGGTCTCGGTCGCGGCGGTCTCGGCGAAATTCCAGCCGGCAAGGCGGTCCTTCGCGGTGTCGATGTCCAGGTAGTTCTCCTCGCCGTCCATGAGTCGCGTAAAGGCGGTAAAGAGATAGTGGGCATCGGTGGGGCCGGGCGAGGCCTCGGGGTGGTACTGGACCGAGAAGCACGGGGCGTCGAGCAGCTGGATGCCCTCGGCGGTGCCGTCGTTGAGATTCACGTGCGTCAGGCGAATACGGCCGAAGTGCTCGTTCATCACGACCGGCGCAATGCCGCGACGCACCCAGGCGCGCAGGTCGCCATCGGCCGCATGCTCGGTCTCGCCGCCGGAAAGCTCCGGGATCAGTTTGCCCAGACTGGGGAACAGCAGGCCAAAGCCGTGGTTTTGCGCGGTGATCTCCACGCGACGGCTCACCAGGTTCATAACCGGCTGGTTACCGCCACGGTGACCGAATTTAAGCTTTTCCATTTGGGCGCCACACGCCAAGCTGATCATCTGGTGACCAAGGCAAATGCCAAAGACCGGCACCTTGCCGATCAGCTGCTGCACCTGCTCGTAGGTCTCCACCACGGCATCGGGGTCGCCGGGGCCGTTGGATAAAAAGACGCCGTCGGGATTCATGTCGAGCACCTGCTGGGCGGGCGTATCCCACGGCACGACGGTAAGGTCGCAGCCGGCACGGACCAGACCCTCCAGGATGCCGCGCTTGACGCCGCAGTCGTAGGCGACCACGTTGTGGCGGGCGGGGGCGGCAACCGCAAGTGCAAAGTCATGCGTGGCAGGCAGGTCGGCGGCCACAAACTCGTGAGGCGCGGGGCAACTTACGGTCTTCACCAGGTTCTCGCCTACCAGCGTGGGCGCTGCGGCCAGACGCTCGGCAAGCTCGTCGACGTCGAAGATCTCGGTCGAGATAATGCCCATCTTGGAACCATTGTCGCGCAGATGGCGCACCAGAGCGCGGGTGTCGACACCCTCGATAGCGACGATGCCGTGAGCGCGCAGGTACTCCGGCACGCTGACGGCCGAGCGCCAGTTAGAAGGCGTGGCGCACATGTCGCGAACGATCATGCCGCGCATAGCCGGAGCGCTCGCAGGGCGCACGGCGTCGCCGGGGAAGGCCGACTGGACGTCGGCCTCGTCGATACCGTAGTTGCCGATCTGCGGATAGGTCATGGTTACGATTTGGCCGGCATAACTCGGGTCGGTCATGACCTCAAAGTAGCCCTCGAGCGAGGTATTGAAGCAGACTTCGCCGGTCTCGGTGCCCTCGGCGCCGCATGCACGTCCATAAAAAATGGTCCCATCCTCAAGATACAGGATGCAGGGACCGCAGGTGCCCTTGCTGGTTTTGGCCAGCATACGCTGGCAAAGCTCGCTGGGCGCGAAGGTGCGGGCGGCAGCGGCCGCGGTATGGTTGTTCGCCATAATTCTCCTTCCCGGTCTCACAGGACCGGCTTAAAGGTGTGTAGTTA
>CABSUD010000120.1:0-4978 GCA_902480795.1 uncultured Collinsella sp.
GTAGAGGAGTGACCGGCGATGATGCAGGGCGCCAAACATATGAAGAGCAATAACGCCGCGGCCAACGGTGGCTCAAGCCCCCAGCCCAAACCTCAACCCAAACCTAAGCGCCGTCGTAAGCGACTGCCGCGCTGGGCCGACCGGCTCATCACCATCGTCATCATCCTTATTGGCGTGGGCCTTATGACCTGGCCGTGGATCTTGGACCGGCTCGAGGCCTCGGGCGTGTTCAACCAGATCAGCACGGTGTCCAGCACCGTGGACGCACTGTCTGCCGAGGAGCGCGAGCGCATCCTGCTCCAGGCGCGCTCCTTTAACGAGCAGCTGGCGGGCGAGGCCACCGAGCTTCCCGCCGACCAGATCGAGCCCTACGCCCAGCAACTTATCTTTGACCGCGATCCCATGATGAGCTGGGTCGAGATCCCCTCCATCGACGTGAGCATGCCCATCTACCACGGCACGAGCGAGGAAGTCCTTATGGCGGGCGTCGGCCACCTGGAGGGCACGAGCCTGCCGGTGGGCGGCACCTCGACGCATTGCGTGCTCACCGCGCACTCGGGCATGCGCAACCTGAGCATGTTCGACGACATCCACTCGCTGGAGCCCGGCGACCTGGTGCTGCTGCACACCATGAACAAGACGCTCGCCTACAAGATGGTGGACTCCGAGGTGGTGCTGCCCGAGGAGATGGAGTCGCTGACCATCGAGCCCGGCGCCGACAAAGTGACGCTCGTTACCTGCACGCCCTACGGCGTGAACGACCATCGCCTGCTGGTGCATTGCGTGCGCACCAAGTACAGCAAGAAGGACGTCGACAAGCAAAAGTCGCTGGCCGGCCGCCACTGGGGCAAGCGCGAGTTTGCCGTGCTCATCGTGGTCGTAGCCATTGTGCTGTTGCTGCTGGACATCGTGGTCCACGCGGTCCGCAAGCGCCGCAAGGCCAAGGCCTCGGCATAAGACATTCTCCAGAACCGCTACAAAGGGGACAGGCGCCTTTGTGGTGGTCGGGACTTCCAAACCATCACAACATTCGATGAAAATCGCGATTTTGACGATAAACGTCGAATGTTGTGATGGTTTTCGTTGCAGGCGAGACGGTTTTCGCTGTGGACGGTGCGGTTTCGCTGCAGAACCGCCAGCCTGCCGCCTGCTAACCGCCGCCCTCGTTACGTTTTCGCTGCATTTAGGTAAAGCACCTGCTCCAAGCGGAGTTGCCTTGTATACTAGAGCGGTTTAACTGTTATGCGGAAGGGAGCGCCTATGGCACTCAGCGAGAAAGACGTGCGCGGCATCGCCGAGTACGCAAAGATCGCACTGACCGATGACGAGCTCACCCAGATGACGTCCTACATGAACGATGCCGTCCAGATGCTCGAGCCCGTCTTGCAATATGACTTGCCCGACGTGGAGCCCACGTTCCATCCTATCGGAAGCCTGTCCAACGTGATGGGCGATGACCTGCGCGAGCCCGAGCGCGACCTGCCGCTCGACGTCGCGCTCGAAAACGCCGGCAGCGCGCGTGACCGCTACTTCCGCGTGCCGTCCATTTTGGGAGAGGGGGAGAGCGAGTAATGGCGCAGAGCTTCGATTCCTTTACCGCCGCCCAGATCGCTGCGGGCGTTGCCGCCGGCGACTTTACCGCTACCGAGGTGGCCCAGGCCTCCCTTGCCGCTATCGAGGCGCGCGAGGGCGGGGTCCAGGCATTCCTGCAGGTGGCGCCCGAGCTCGCGCTCGAGGCCGCTGCGCGCGTGGATGCCGACCGCGCCGCAGGCAAGCCGCTGCCCCCGCTCGCGGGCGTGCCGCTGGCCATCAAGGACAACATGAACCTCGTGGGCACGCGCACCACCTGTGCTTCCCGCATGCTCGAGAACTACCAGAGCGTCTACACCGCCACCTGCGTCCAGCGCATGCTCGATGCCGGCTGCCTGCCTATGGGCAAGGCCAACATGGACGAGTTTGCCTTTGGTAGCTCCACCGAGAGCTCGGCGTTCCACCGCACCAACAACCCCTGGGATACCGAGCGCGTGCCCGGCGGCTCTTCGGGCGGTTCCGCTGCCGCCGTCGCCGCGGGCGAGGTCGCGCTCTCGCTGGGCTCGGACACTGGTGGCTCCATTCGCCAGCCGGCGTCGCTGTGCGGCGTGGTGGGCTTTAAGCCCACGTATGGCGCCGTGAGCCGTTACGGCGTGGTCGCCTTTGGCTCGTCGCTCGACCAGGTGGGCCCCTTTGGCCGCACGGTCGAGGATGTCGCGCTGGCCATGAACGCGCTTACCGGCGCGGGCCACGATCCGTACGACTGTACCAGCCAGGATTGCGCCGTCGACTTTACCAAGCACCTCAACGACAGCATCGAGGGCAAGCGCGTGGGCATCATCCCCGCGTTTATGGAGGCCGAGGGCCTGACGCCCGAGGTCAAGGCCGCTGTTCAGCGCGCCGCCCAGGAGCTGCAGAACCAGGGCGCCGAGCTGGTCGAGGTCGACCTGCCGCACCTGGACGCCGCCATCGCCGCCTACTACGTCATCGGCCCGGCCGAGGCGTTCTCCAACCTGGCCCGTTTCGACGGCATTCGCTACGGCTATCAGGAGGAGGGCTGCGCCAACCTGTCCGACCAGAGCTCGCTTTCGCGCGCCCACGGCTTTGGCGCCGAGGCCAAGCGCCGTCAGATGCTCGGCGCCTACCTGCTGAGCTCGGGCGTGTACGACAAGTACTACTACGCCGCGCAAAAGGCCCGCACGCTCATCACGCAGGACTACGACGCCGCGTATGCCAAGGTGGACACCATCCTCATGCCCGCCTCGCCGCGCACGGCCTTTAAGTTTGGCGAGATCAGCGACCCCACGCAGATGTACCTCTCCGACCTGTACACCATCTCGCTCAACATTTGCGGCAACGGTGGCATCTCGGTGCCGCTGGGCCTGGGCGAGGATACTCAGTTGCCCGTTTCTGCCCAGCTGGTGGGCCCGGCCTTTAAGGACCGTCAGCTGCTCACGTTTGCCCGCGCCTTGGAGCGCGGCTTTGCCGATGCCGCCACGGGTGCGCCCGCGCTTTCCGTCGCGCCCGATTTTGCCGGGAAGGGAGGCGAGCTGTAATGAAGGAGCTTTCCGAGGTCCTGCAGGATTGGGAGGCCGTGATCGGCCTGGAGATCCATACCGAGCTCACCGCACTCGATACCAAGATGTTCTGCAACTGCAAGCTCAGCCACGATGACGAGCCCAACGCCAACGTGTGCCCGGTGTGCTTGGGCCTGCCCGGCGCCCTGCCGGTGCCTAACAAGAAGGCAATCGAGAGCATCGTCAAGGCCGGTCTCGCTACCAACTGCGAGATTCAGCGCCACTCGATGTTCTACCGCAAGCACTACTTCTATCCCGATATGGCCAAGAACTTCCAGACCACGCAGGGTCCGGTCGCCTTTGCCATGTACGGTCATCTGGACCTGGACGTGACCGGTCGCGGCGCCGCCGAGCGCCCCGACTGCGCGTTTGGCGAGGCCGAGGCCCAGAGCCTGGCGAGCGCCTCGGCCAACGCCGAGGGCCTGTCCACGTCCATGACGTCGACCATGCGCGAGGGTAACCAGCGTGCCGGTCACCTGGCCAGCTACGATGCTTCTAACTTGCAGATGCCCGAGCGCCGCGAGGACGGTTCCTACACGGTGCCCATTCGCATCCTGCGCATCCACATGGAGGAGGACGCCGCCAAGATGGTGCACGTGGGCGGTGCCGAGGGCCGCATTACCGCCGCTGCCGAGTCGCTCGTCGACTACAACCGCTGCGGCACGCCTTTGATTGAGCTCGTGACTGAGCCCGACTTGCGTACGCCCGAGGAGGCTCGCCTGTTTATGGAAAAGCTCCGTCGCATCTTTGTGACGCTGGGCATTTCGGACTGCTCCATGGAGAAGGGTTCCATGCGCTGCGACGGCAACGTGTCGCTGCGTCGTCGCGGCGAGACCAAGCTGGGCATCAAGACCGAGCTCAAGAACCTCAACTCGTTTAAGAGCCTGCACGATGGCCTTGCCTACGAGATTTGCCGTCAGGCCGAGGTGCTCGAGGAGGGCGGCATTATCTACCAGGAGACCCGCCACTGGGAGCCCAGCCGTAAGCGCACCGTGGTTATGCGTGTGAAGGAGACGGCCGACGACTATCGTCTGTTCCCCGATCCCGACCTGGCGCCCTTCGATCTGGACGACGAGTTCATCGACCGCTGCCGCGGCGAGATTCCCGAGCTGCCCGATGCCAAGCGTGCCCGTTTTGAGGCCGACTTTGGCATTAAGGCCGCCGATGCCGAGCAGATTGCCGGCGACCCGGAGTTTGCCGAGTTCTTTGAGGCCGCCGCTGCCGGTATGGCTGGCAAGGAGGCCCAGACGGTCGCAAACCTGCTGGTCAACGAGATGATCGCCTACCTTAAGGGCGCGGGCGTCTCGCTGGCCGAGTCCGGCATCGCGCCGGCCCAGGTGGCAGCCCTTGCCAAGCTGCTGGCGACCGATGCCATCAGCTCCAACCAGGCGCACGAGGTCTTTGAGGCCATGGCCCAGACCGGCGACGACCCCAACAAGATCGTCGACGAGCGTGGTATGCGTCAGGTGAGCGATGCCGGTGCGCTGCAGCCGATTGTGGACGAGGTGCTGGCAAACTGTGCCGATCAGGCGCAGCAGTATCGTGACGGCAACCAGAAGGTCATCGGCTTTTTGGTGGGCCAGTGCATGAAGGCGAGCCGCGGCAAGGGCAACCCGAAGCTCTTCAACGAGTTGCTGAGAACGTCGCTCTCGTAAGCGGGAACTCGGGAGCCCCGGCAGGGCGGGTGCTTCCTCAAAATTTCGAACAGTCCTGCGCAAGACGAAGGCCACATTAAGTGGCCTTCTTTGCGTGCGGAACTCGCGATAAACCTTATATCCGGCCCCTCCGTCCGGGGACCTTTCTGTGTCGATATAGCTTCTGAGCTGGTTTGGCGTCGACAACGTCCAGCAAGGTTAACAAGCCAGCGTCGA
>CABSUD010000121.1:0-4954 GCA_902480795.1 uncultured Collinsella sp.
GCTCGACGGTGCCCGTTTCACGCCGTCGCGCTGCCGAGGTCAAATCGCACTTGGGGCTTGCGTAAGGGTCGGTGCGCCATCGTTTGCCGTTGCAGGTTTGGCATGACTGCGCGGTGGGCATAATGGATTGCATCGAATGAAATCGAAAGGATCATTATGCCCGCGCTTATCACCCATCATCTGTTTGGCGAGGAAAGCATCGACCGTCTTCCGCAGGGCGTCATCACGTCCGATGAAGAGCGCATTGCCTTTATCTTGGGCAACCAAGGCCCCGACCCGTTTTTCTTTCACATTCTGACACCGCGTGTTTCCGACTGCACGCTGCTGGCGCAGGTCATGCATCGGTCGCGCATGTCTCGCCAGTTCGCGTGCCTGCGCGACGGCGTGTCGCATCTGCTGCCGCGCGACGCCAGCTTGGGTCGCGCCTTTGCGCTGGGCCTGCTGTCTCATTACGTGCTCGACCGCAACGCCCATCCCTTTGTCTATGAGCAGCAGTTTGGCATCGTGGAGTCCGATTCAGAGCTTGAGGATTCGAGCAGTCAGGTCCATGCCGTGATCGAGAGCGACCTGGATGTACTGATGCTGCAGCTTAAGCGCGATGGCGCTACGGTCGACGATTACCCGCCGGCGGGCGAGATCGTCACCACCGATCGCATCAATCGCGCGGCCGGCGTGCTGATGAGCTATGTTGCCGGACGCGTGTACGGCATTGACATGCCGGCGGGGGAGTACGGTGCCGCCGTTGCCAATATGCAGCGACTTTACCGCGCAATTGAGCCGGCCGGCTCCGTAAAGACGCGTGCGATCTCGCTGGTTGAGGGCTTGGTGCACGACTACTCGCTGCTCGACGGCCTTGCCCATCGCGTGACGACGGAGCTGCCCGAGCGCACCGGTAACCTGGGCCATCTGACATGGAAGAATCCCTTTACCGGCGAGGTCTCGAATGAGAGTTTCCCCGAGGTCTTTGATCGCGCGCTGGTCGATTACGAGTGCACGGTCGCCCGATTCATCGAAACAGGCGACATGGAGGCCGTGACCGGTCACGTCAACTACAGCGGCCGTATGCTCAATGTCGATGAGGAGTTCGACCGCGAGGAATAGGGCCCATGCGTGCCCCTTTGCCGAATCCTTACCGGCGCCTCTGGACAATTGGGGTACGATGAACTAACTGCATATCGGGCGAATACGAAGGGGCCCTGTCCATGAAATACACCAAGCTCGAGCGTAACTGGGTTATGTACGATGTGGGCAACTCGGCCCTCGTGCTGCTCAATACCTCGGTGGTGCCCATCTACTTCAATGCAATTAATACCGGTGCTTCCTCGGCAGACCTGGTGGTCGCTTGGGGTAACGCGCAGACGATTGCCTCGCTGGTCATTGCCATGCTCATGCCCATTCTGGGCGCGCTTGCCGATTACGCCGGCAACAAGATCAAGTTCTTCTTGGGCTTCTTCCTTACGGGCCTGGTTCTTTGCCTGGCGCAGGCTATCCCCATGTCCGCCATGGCATTTTTGACCGTGTATGTGCTGTGCACCATCGGCCTTAACTCGTCCATGACGTTCTACGACGCCATGCTGCCCGACATTACCACCGACGAGCGCATGGACGCCGTGTCCAGCTCGGGCTATGCCTGGGGCTACATCGGTTCCACCGTGCCGTTCATCATCTGCCTGGCGCTTATCATGGGTGGCCCCGCTCTTGGCGTCCCCACCATGCTGGCAACGCGTCTGTCGTTTGTCATCACCGGTGCCTGGTGGCTCATCTTTACCCTGCCGCTCATTCGCACCTATAAGCAAAAGTACGGTCGCGAGCGCGGTCCCCAGGACACCATCGGCCACATCGTGGGCGGCGTGTTCTCCGAGGTCGGACACACCATGCGCGAGATCGCCCACAACAAGACCGTGCTGGTCTACATGATCGCGTTCTTCTTCTACATCGACGGTGTGCACACGGTCATTTCCATGGCAACCAGCTACGGGTCGGCTTTGGGCATCGACTCGACCCAACTGGTGCTGGCTCTGCTCGTCACGCAGTTTGTGGCCTTCCCGTCCGCCATCATCTACGGCAAGCTCGCCGGTCGCGTGGGCACACTCAATATGATCTTGGTGGCCGTCGCCGCCTATATGGGCATCGTGCTCTTTGCCGCGTTTTTCTTAAAGACCGCCTTTGAGTTCTGGGTGCTCGCCATTTTGGTCGGCCTGTTCCAAGGCGGCGTGCAGGCGCTGAGCCGCAGCTATTTTGGCCGCATCATCCCCAAGGAAAAGTCCAACGAGTACTACGGCTTCTTCGATATCTTTGGCCGTTACGCAAGCGTTATGGGCACCTTCCTGGTGTCGGTCGTCACCTCCCTGACCGGCAACCCGTCGCTGGGCGTCCTTTCTATTGGCGTTCTGCTGGTTGTTGGCTTTGTGCTGCTGGTCCGTCTGTCCCGCATGGCTCAGGCGGCGGCGTAAGGCAACCGGGCTCAGTACAGCAATTGTGCCTATCTGCAGTACTCTTTTGGAAGTGGCCGCATAAATCATTCTGACTTCCGAACAATGTTTAGCCCAAGTGGGTATGATGGAATCAGCTAGGTCGCGGGGCGTCGCCTGTGTTTGGCGGCGCCCCGTTTTTGTGTTGCAAGGAGGGTAAAGGTATGAACGCCACGGTTGTGATCCCAACATATTGGGCGGGCGATGATACCCAAGCAAACGCTCCCGGCACCTACGATCACTCGACGTCGCTCAATGCCGCCAACCCGGAACTCGATCGCTGCCTGACTTCGCTCGAACAGGTGCACGACATTCCGCGCATCATTCTCTTGGTGGTCTGTCCGGTTTCTGCCACGGCCGACGTATCCCATCGCGTGCACGAAATCGTTAATGCTCATCCCACACTTAAGGTCACCATCGTTACCAATACTCAGGCTTCGCGTGTTGCCGACCGCGTGGCGCAGATTGCGCCCAAAGGCTCGGGCGAGTGCGTGAGCCTGCGCGGCTACGGCGCCATCCGCAACATGGGTCTTGCCTGCGCTGCGGTGCTGGGGCACGACGCGGTTGTGTTTTTGGATGACGACGAGACCGTCATCGATGCCGACTTTATGAAGCGTGCGACCTATGCACTGGGCCAACAGACGCGTCAGGGCCTGCCGATTTTAGTCAAGAGCGGATACTTTTACGATCGCGACGGGTCGCCGCTGGCTCCCACGGACAAAGTGAGCATTTGCCATCGCTGGTGGACCAAGCGTATCGAGTTCAATCGCTGGATGAAAAAGGCGCTCTCGGGCACCCGCATCTCGCGTTCCAATTACGTGTGCGGCGGCCTGATGGCCCTGCACGCCCGCGCCTTTACGCGCGTGGCCTTCGACCCGTTTATCACCCGCGGCGAGGATCTGGACTACCTGTTTAACATGCGCATGTTCGGCTATGACGTGTGGTTCGATAACGAGTGGACCGTGCGCCACCTGCCGCCCGAGTCCGAGAAGCGCTCGCCGCGCTTTATGCAGGACGTGTACCGTTGGTACTACGAGCGGGCCAAGCTGACGTTCGCTGCGCACCAAAAGGAGCTCATTCCGGTTACGGCCGCATCACTCATGCCCTATCCGGGTCCGTGGATCTCGCGCGAGCTCGACGACCGCGTGCGCAAGACCGCCATGGTTCGCAGCATGTTTACCCGCGAGCACGAGGGGTATCTGCGCATCTGGCGTCATGGTATTGACGAGGCCAAGACCTATGCCCGCCAAAACGCCGCAAGCTACCTGCGTTTTCAGAGTTTCTGGCCCAAGATCATGGATGAACTTTGGCGCGACGCACAACTGATTAGCATCCTGGAGGGGGCTGAATGATCGACCGCCGCGCCCAGCGCGATAATTCAATTTCAATCTTTCGCATCATCGCCGTTGTCTGCGCCGTTTGCGTGTTGGTGTACTTTATCTTTGCCCTGGCGACTGGCATTGAGCCGATTGCCACGGTGATCGCCTGTGCGCTGCTGTGTATCTTCCTGTGCATCTTTATCTATTTGACGCTCAACCCCGATTCGGTACGCTCCCAGTACACCGAGGAGACGCTCTCGGTTGCCTCGGCCATGCTCGAGGACATTAAGGGCGGCCTGACGCAGGAATCGGCGCTTTTGGTGTGCCGGCGTATTCTGCCCGAGACACGTGCCATGACCGTTGCCATCACCGATGAGAGCAACGTGCTGGCCTGCGCGGGCGAGTTCGAGGAAAAACTACTGCCAGATTCTCCCATCCACACGCTTGCCACACGCTACGTTATCGAACATGGCATCGTGCAGTCGTTCAACCGTATGGTGGATGTCGTGGGCTCGGACGGCTCGCACAACCAAGTCCCCGCCGGCATTATCGCCCCCATCAAGGTGGGCGATCGTACCGTCGGCACGCTCAAGTTCTACTACAAGACCCCGCGCGCCGTCGACCGTACCCAGTATGCGCTTGCCTCGGGCTTTGCCGAGATCCTGTCCACGCAGCTCGCCATCCACGAGCTCGAGGTGCAAAAGGAGCTCACGGCCCGTGCCGAGGTTCGTGCCCTGCAAGCGCAGATCAATCCGCATTTTCTGTTCAACACGCTCAACACCATCGCGTCGTTTACGCGTACCGACCCGCTGCGCGCTCGCGAGCTGCTGCGCGAGTTCTCCTCGTTCTATCGCGCCACGCTCGACAACTCGGGGTCGCTTATCCCGGTCTCGCGTGAGGTTGCCCAGACCAAGCGCTACCTGACGTTTGAGAAGGCGCGCTTTGGCGAGGACCGCGTACTGGCGACCTTCGATGTCTCCGAGGATATCGAGGACACGTTGGTCCCGGCCTTTGTAATCCAGCCCATTGTCGAGAACGCCGTGCGGCATGGCATGGGCGATGACGATGCCCTGCGGATCGACGTGACCGTCCATCAAGACGGCGACGACGCAATCCTGATTGCCGTGGCCGACAACGGCGTGGGCATGGATGAGGGCACCGCCG
>CABSUD010000122.1:0-4930 GCA_902480795.1 uncultured Collinsella sp.
GTTTTGTTTTCAGTTAAACGTAATTTTATTCGTTTGCCGCACAAATCTGCTTTCCGGCCTGTGCAAGCATCGCAATGTTCATTCCGCCCGATTGCTCACGGGCGGAAGCCGATGCACCTCCGTCCGGCCGCGGCGTACAATGTATATCGCCGGTTCCGTTGCCGCAAGCGTCCGGCCACCGAGCCGGTATTCTCCGGCCCGATGGACTACGGCGCAGAGAGTCTTCCCATATTCGACGGCCTGGCATCGGGCATCGTTCCGGATAAGGCGCACGGAAGGTCCCGATGCAAAACGTCCGGTGTGCCTGGCATCCCGGCACGGCAGGACGGCATAGGCATAACCGCCCGTCCGGGCCAGATCATGTTCGAACCAACATTTGAAAACCGCGCCACGCTGGGTCTTGTCTTTGTAGAACGGGTCGATCAAATCCCACTTTCCCTCCTGCACCTCCGTACTGACCCGGATAGGAGCGCCGTCCAGCGACACATATCCCCGGCCGTCGTGATGGACCCACGGAAGGCCGGAAGAACGATCTCCCGAAACCACCGGGCCCGCAAGATGCGTCTGGTCCAGAGCCGTCGTGACACAGAACATCCGAGGATCGGACGAACGAATGTCCGCACCCAGCGCCACGACGAGATCCCCGAAGAAAAACGCCGACTTGAGGGCGTGCAGCCCGTCGCGTTCAACCTCCATCGTCGTACAGAGCACGTCGCCCGAAATCGCTCCGCCTACGTGCCCGGAGCAATTTTTCCGGAATTCGGCCTTTTTTTCACACTTCAGAGGCATGCCGTCGTCATAGGCCGTCGTTCCGGGAACCATGCGCCAGTCCCAATGGGCGAAGATGTCGTCGTACTCCCTTCCGTGCTGCATGAACAGCAGCGCCCCGTCCGCCGAGAAGTTGGCCAACGTATTCTCGCCGTTAGTGAATTCGAATCCGACCGTGCGTTCCGAATGCATGCGGATCGACGCATACCAACTCCCGGTGCGGTAAATGCCGCAGTCCGAGCGGTCGTAATAGCTGGGGCCGCACAACCCGGCCGGACTGCCGGCCGGCGTCAGAATCGCTTCGGCGAAGCGGCTGAAAACCCGGTGTCCCGGCCGTCGCAGCGACGCGATATTCATCGCGGTGACTGCGGCCGAGCAAGCCTTTCCCGGACCGCTGCCGATGAACACCTGCCGGCCGCAGAAACTCGGGTCCATCACACCCCGCCAGATACTCCGGCAGATGCCCTCCCGCATGAGACGCTCGACGACAGCGCACTGTTCATCCGAAAACAGATAGGGTGTTCCGTTGGCGACCCATCCCCCAGGCAAGCGAAACCCTCCCCGGCACAGCCGAGGAGGGTCTTGTTGTCATCGTTATCTTCGAACGCTGGCGCCCTGCGTTACAGCCCGCGAATGCGCACGGCCTCGGGCGGAAACTCCTGCTCGCCGGCATCGGTCTTGATAGTCGCGCGGCCCCAGATGTCCAAGCCCGCAAACACGCCCACCGCGAGCGGCAAACCGTTGGGCGACACCGCCGCAACTTGGCGACCGAGCAGCGGCACCATATCGAAGTACTCGCCCAGCACGGGAGCCAGCGGACCGGCAGCGCCCTGCGGCGTGTTGGCAACAACCGCCCAGGCGTCCGCGCGGGTCAGCACGGCGGCGGCCAGTACCTCGACCAGCACTTCGTCAGCCACATCCACGCCAAGCTCGCCCAGCGCCGCGCGCTCAATATCCACCGTCACCGCGGCAAACATGCCCGCGGCACCGGCACCACCGTTGACGGCGACGCGCGCGAGCGACGTCTCAAACGCAGGCGCGCCGCACACGATGTCGCTCGGCCACTGGATGCCCACCTTGCCGGCAAGCCCCAGGCCCGGCGTTGCGGCCGTGCCCGCGAGCGCGTCCATCATGCCCATTGCGGCCACAAACGGCAGGCCGTGGAAGGCGTGCATGTTCACATCGGGGCGCACGACCAGCGAAAACGTCAGCGATGCATCGCTCGCGCTCCACGCGCACCAGCCCGCAGACACACCCTCGCGACCCGCGTCACGCGCCGCATCGAGCTCGGTACCGGCGGCAACAGCATTCATCTCGATCATCTACATACGCCCCAATTCGCCCACGATATGGCCCACGCGATCCTCGGGCTCCTTGACCTCGACGCCGTTGTAGCGGAAGAACCGCGCCGGATCGTGCATCAGGTCCTCGAGCGGCACCAGCACAAAGTCGCGCTCGCCGATCAGCGGATGCGGCAGACGCAGCTTCTTGCCGCCGTGGGTCTCGCCGTCCATCCACAGCAGGTCCAAGTCGATGGTGCGCGGGCCGTTTGCCTTGGCCTTTTTGGAGCGGTCGCGGCCCAGCTCGGCCTCGATCTTCATAAGCTCGTCGAGCAGCACCAGCGGCGCCAGCTCAGTCTTAATCTCGATGACGGCGTTGGCAAACGCGTCCTGGCGCGTCTCGTAGGCCGGCTCGCTCTCGTAGATGCGCGAGCAGTTGGACACGCAGGTGAGCGGAATCTCGGCAATCATGTCGCGCGCAGCGCGGATGTTGTCGCAGCGATGCCCCAGGTTGGAACCCACGGCCACAAACGCGCGGCGCGGCTGCGGCTTGGCAACGGCCCAGTAACCGTTCAGGAACTGCGCAAAGCCAGCAACGTCATGCACGCGCACGATGTTGGCGCCGGCCTGGATGGCGCCCAGGCACACACCAAACGTGGCGGCATCGCGCGCGGCGGCCTGGGTCACGCCCGAGACGGCGCCCACAAAGCGCTTGCGCGACACGGCGCACATGAGCGGATAGCCCAGCGACGCCATCTTGGCGGTCTCGCGCTGGATGACGATGTCTTCGTTGGCCGTCTTGCCAAAGCCCGAGCCGGGATCGATGCAGATACGGTCGCGCGACACGCCGGCATGGATGAGCGTGCGGGCCTGATCGGACAGAAAGCCCATGACGCGGCGCATGATGGGTGCAGAATCGGGCAGGGTAAAGCGGCGGAGCTGCGAAGTGGGCACATAGGCTTCCTCACGGCGGGCACTGCGGCGCATCATGGCGGCCAGGTGATCGCTGGGCTCTGGTGCGGCTTCGGCAGCTGCGGGCACGGTCTCGGGCGCAGCGGCGGCAGGGGCAGCCTGCTCGGCAGCCGGCTTCTCTGACTCGGACTCGGGCGCGGGCTCCGATTCGCCAAGCGGCAGCGAGGGCTGTACCACACCGCCCGGAAGCTTGGCTTCAACCTTGGGCTCGCCCAGCAACTTGCCGCGACGGCGACGGGCCGGCTTCTCGGCCTCGCGCGCGGCCTCGACAGCCGCTTCGCGTGCCTTCTCGGCAACAAACGCCGCAGCCGAGGTATCGAGCTGCACCGTCGCGTGCGTGCGTGCGGGTGCGGCGACCTCGCCGGCGTGCATTACGATAACGCCGCAGGTGCTTGTCTTAACGAACTCAACCATCTTGGGATCGGTGAAGCCCGTCACGTCGTTGACAATCGAAGCACCGCAGCGCACTGCCGCCTTGGCAACCGCCACATGACGCGTATCGATCGAGACGATGGCGCCCTCTTTGGCGAGCGCGCGCACGACGGGCAGCACGCGACGCGCCTCCTCGTCGGGGTTGACCGGGGTAAAGCCAGGACGCGTGGACTCGCCGCCCACGTCGATGATGTCGGCGCCGGCATCGAGCATCGCCAGGCCGTACTCGATAGCGGCATCCTGGTCAAAGTGCTCACCGCCGTCGCTCATCGAATCGGGCGTCACGTTGAGGACGCCCATGATACGCGGACGGTCAAAGCTGAGCTCGTACTTTCCGCACCGCCATGTCTTGCTGTCGTTCGCCATGAACATCCTCCTAAAATGCCCACGTCGCCGCGCTCGGGCACAGGCGGCGGGGTCGCTTTGCAATCAGTCTTTCTATTGTATCCGCGCGCGCGGGCTAGAATGCAAACGCGGCCGCGATGTCGCAAGAAATCAGCAGGTCGGCATTTGCATCCTGATCGGTGGGTGCCAAATTGCAAATGGCCAGCGCATCGCCAGTAAAGTAACGCGTGAGGCCCGCCGCCGGATACACCACGAGCGAGGTCCCGCCCACGACAAGGGCGTCGGATGCGGCGATGGCAGCAACGGCGCCGGTCAGCACATGCTCGTCGAGCGGCTCCTCGTAGAGCACCACATCGGGCTTAATGCGCCCGCCGCACGCAGGGCACACAGGCACACCCGCGGCGTCCTCGTGCTCGCGCGAGCAAATCCACTCGGCGCTATAGACCGCGCCGCACGACTGGCAAATGTTGCGATGGACCGAGCCGTGCAGCTCGAACACACGCTGCGAGCCGGCCATCTGATGCAGGCCGTCAATATTTTGCGTCACCACGGCATCAAGCTTGCCGGCGCGCTCCAACTCGGCCAGCTTGGTGTGGCAGCGGTTGGGCTTAGCGCCAAGCGCGATCATCTTGGTGCGGTAGAAGTCGAAGAACTCGGCCGGATGCGCCTCGTAAAAGCTATGCGAGAGCATAGTCTCGGGCGAGTAGGCAAACTGTTGGTGATACAGGCCGTCCACGCTACGGAAATCGGGGATGCCGCTCGCCGTGGAAACACCCGCGCCGCCAAAGAAGACCACGCGCTTGTGGGTACCGAACAGCTCTGCCAGCGCGGCGGAGGCCTGCTTGGGGTCCGTTATTGCCTGCGTCATATGAGTCCTCCGTCCTTGTTGGTCGGGCAGCGTCGGGCGATGTCCCAGCATGCGGCCTTTGGGTCAGCACGCGCGGTGCCCACCACCGCCCCTGTTGCGCTAATCTTAAGCCTGCCAACCCCGTCGAAAGGACACCATGCCTCAGACTTACACTTTCGCCTCGTGGAACGTCAACGGCCTGCGCGCCGTGCTCAAAAAGGACCCGAGCTTTATCCAGATCGCGCAAGAACTCGACGTCGATATCTTGGCGCTGCAGGAGACCAAG
>CABSUD010000123.1:0-4928 GCA_902480795.1 uncultured Collinsella sp.
CAGATATGGCAGAAATACCAAAAAAGGGTTGCCCGAATATGGACAACCCCTTTTCAAAGAAACGCTTGGCGTTTTCTCTTAGGCCTCGGTGGCGAGCACGCGACCCGTCATCTCGGCGGAAGGCTCAATACCAGCCATGGTGAGCATGGTCGGAGCGATATCGGAAAGACGGCCGTCCTCGATACCGGTGAGCTTGGCCTTCTCATCAACGATGATGAACGGCACACGGTTGGTGGTGTGAGCCGTAAACGGATGCTTGGAACCGTCGGAAGCAACGTCAAACATGTGATCGGCGTTGCCGTGGTCGGCGGTGATCAGCGCAAAGCCGCCCTTGGCGAGAATCGCCGGGACAACCTTAGACAGGGCATCGTCAACGGCCTCGACGGCCTTAACGGCGGCGTCGAAGACACCGGTGTGACCAACCATGTCGCAGTTCGCGAAGTTCACGATGTAGAAATCAGCGCGATCCTCGTTGATGGCGGCGACAAGCTTCTCGGTAACCTCGGGAGCGCTCATCTCGGGCTGCAGATCGTAGGTAGCGACCTTGGGGGAAGCGACGAGCACGCGCTCCTCGCCCTCCTTGGGCTCCTCGATGCCGCCGTTGAGGAAGAACGTCACGTGGGCGTACTTCTCGGTCTCGGCGGTGTGCAGCTGCTTCAGGCCATTAGCGGCGATAACGTCGGCCAGAACGTTCTCGGGGAACGTCTTGGGGAAGGCGACCTCGACGTCAAACGTCGGATCGTACTCGGTCATCGTCACAAAGTGCGAAAGCTTGATCTGCTCGCGCTCAAAGCCGTCGAACTCCTTGTCCGTGAACACGCGGGTCATCTGACGAGCGCGGTCGGGACGGAAGTTAAAGAAGATAGCCGCGTCGCCCTCGTGAATGCCCTCGTTGTGGGCAGCGAAGGGCTCGACGAACTCGTCGCCGCGCGGATCCTTCTCGTAGTAGGCCTTGATACCGGCAACGGGGTCGGTTTCGGCATCGGACGCGTTGACCATGACGTCGTAGGCGCGCTGGATGCGCTCCCAACGATTATCGCGGTCCATGGCCCAATAACGGCCAGACACGGTAGCAACGCGAGCGTCGCAACCGGTCTCCTCGGAGATCTTAGCCAGGAAGGCGCAGAACTCACTCATGTAGCCAGCGCCGGACTGCGGGTCAACGTCGCGGCCATCCATGAAGGCGTGGACGCGAACGGTCTTGACACCGTGCTCGGCAGCCATCTTGACCAGAGCCTCGACGTGGTTCATGTGAGAATGAACACCGCCAGGGCTCATAAGGCCCATGAGGTGAAGAGTCTTGCCGTCAGCCTTGACGTCGTCCATAGCCTTGACGAAGACCTCGTTCTTGGCGATGGAGCCGTCCTTGATGGCGTTGTTGATACGCGAAAGCTCCTGGAACACGATGCGGCCGGCACCGATGTTGAGGTGACCCACCTCGGAGTTGCCCATCTGGCCGTCGGGAAGGCCCACGTCCTCGCCCGAAGCACCGAGCGTGGTGTGAGGATACTTCTCGTACAGGCTATCAAGGAAGGGCGTCTTGGCAGCGGCGACGGCGTTCTCGCCATCGGCCGGAGCAAGGCCGCAGCCATCCATGATGATCAGGAGTGCAGGAAGATGACGCTGTGCCATATGTCCTACTCGCCTGCCTTGACGACCATAGAGGCGAAGTCGGCAGCCTTGAGCGAAGCGCCGCCCACGAGGGCGCCGTCAACGTCGGGCTTGGCGACGAGCTCAGCGATGTTGCCGGGCTTGGCAGAGCCACCATAGAGAACGCGGATGCCGTTGGCAAGCTCCTCGCCGAACATCTCCTTGAGGGTCTCACGGATAGCGCCGCAGACCTCCTGAGCGTCCTCGGCGGTAGCGGTCTTGCCGGTGCCAATGGCCCAGATGGGCTCGTAGGCGACGACGACCTGCTTGGGGCAGGTGATCTCAAGACCAGCAAGGCCAGCCTTGACCTGGTTCACGACGTGCTCGACATAGGTGCCGGCCTCGCGGACCTCAAGGGACTCGCCGCAGCAGAAGACGGGAACAAGACCGGCGGCAACGAGGGCCTTGGCCTTCTTGTTCTGATCCTCGTCGGTCTCGTGGAAGTAGTCGCGACGCTCGGAGTGACCGATGATGCAGTAAGTGCAGCCAGCGGACTTGAGCATGTCGCAAGAGGACTCACCGGTGAAGGCACCCTTGGCCTCCCAGTACACGTTCTGTGCACCGAGGGCAATGGGGGCAGCCTGAATGCGGTCATGAACCGTGGTGATGTCGATGGTCGGAGGGCAGACGAGCACCTCGACGCCAGCCGGAACCTCGGGCAGAGCCTGAGCCAGCTCGTCGGCGAGCTTGGCAGCCTCGGCGACGTCGTTGTTCATCTTCCAGTTACCAGCGATAAGAAGGGTGCGATTAGGCATCGAGAAGCGCCTCCACTCCGGGCAGGGCCTTACCCTCGACGAGCTCCATGGAAGCGCCACCACCGGTGGAGATCCAGCTCATCTTGTCGGCCAGGTTGAACTTGTTGACAGCTGCGACGGAGTCGCCACCGCCGATGATCGAGGTGCAGTCGGCCTCGGCGACAGCCTCGGCGATAGCCTGGGTGCCGTGAGCGAAGTTGTCGAACTCGAAGACGCCCATGGGGCCGTTCCAGAACACGGTCTTGGCGCCCTTGACAGCCTCGGCATAGAGCTCCTCGGTCTTGGGGCCGATGTCCATACCCTCACGATCGTCGGGGATAGCGTCGGAAGCGACAACCTCGGGGACAGCGTCCTCGCCAAAGTGATCGGCAACACGGTTGTCGATGGGGAGCAGAATCTTGACACCCTTCTCCTCGGCCTTCTTGAGCATCTCGCCGGCGCGCTCGACCCAGTCCTCTTCCTTGAGGGACTGACCGACGGACAGGCCCTGAGCCAGGAAGAAGGTGTAGGCCATGCCGCCACCGATGATCAGGGTGTCAGCGGAGTCGATGAGGTGATCGAGAACACCGATCTTGGAGGAAACCTTGGAACCGCCGACGATAGCGACGAAGGGACGCTCGGGCTCGGCGAAGATACCGGTCAGCGTGTCGACCTCCTTCTCGAGCAGGAAGCCGGCGACGGCAGGCAGGTAAGCAGCGGGGCCCACGACGGAACCCTGGGCGCGGTGAGCGGTGCCGAAGGCATCGAGAACGAAGACGTCACCATAGGAAGCGAGCTTCTTGGCGATCTCGGGATCGTTCTTCTTCTCACGCTTGTCGAAGCGGACGTTCTCGAGAACGAGAACCTTGCCCGGCTCGACGGCAGCGACAGCCTCAGCAGCCTTCTCGCCGTAGGTGTCGGCGACAAAGGTAACGTCGAGACCAGAGAGCTCGGCGAGCTTCTTGGCGACGGGTTCGAGGGACAGCTCGGGCTGGAAGCCGGTGCCATCGGGACGGCCGAGGTGGCTCATGAGGATGACGCGAGCGTTGTGCTCAACGAGATAGTTGATGGTGGGCAGGGCAGCCTTGATACGGGTGGTGTCGCCAACGACGCCATCCTTGATAGGCACGTTAAAGTCAACGCGGACGAGAACGCGCTTGCCGTCGACATCGATGTCGCGGACGGTCTTCTTGGTAAAGGCCATGTTTGCTTCTACCTTTCGTACGTGTCTGCCTCCCATTACGGCAGACGATTTCTTATAAAAAGGGCGCGACCCTAGGGTGTAAGCCCTATAAGGCCGCGCCCTTCTTTAGACGCTCAACGAGCTATTCGCAAAAGCCAAATTAGGCAACGAACTTCTCGAAGTACTTGATGGTGCGGACCATCTGAGAGGTGTAGGAGTTCTCGTTGTCGTACCAAGACACGACCTGCACCTGATAGGTGTCGTCGTCGATCTTCGCGACCATGGTCTGGGTAGCGTCGAACAGGGAGCCATAGCGCATACCGATGACGTCGGAAGACACGATCGGCTCGGTGTTGTAGCCGAAGGACTCGGAGGACTGCGCCTTCATGGCGGCGTTCACGGAGTCAACGGTCACGTCGCTGCCCTTGACGACAGCAACCAGAATGGTGGTGGAGCCGGTGCAGACCGGGACGCGCTGAGCAGAGCCGATCAGCTTCTTGTTCAGTTCCGGGATAACCAGGCCGATCGCCTTCGCAGCGCCGGTGGAGTTCGGAACGATGTTCTGCGCGCCAGCGCGGGCACGACGCAGGTCGCCCTTGCGATGCGGGCCGTCCAGAATCATCTGGTCGCCGGTGTACGCATGAACGGTGGTCATGATGCCGGACACGATCGGATACTTGTCGTTCAGAGCCTTCGCCATGGGCGCGAGGCAGTTGGTGGTGCAGGAAGCAGCAGAGATGATCTGGTCTTCCGCGGTCAGGGTATCGTTGTTGACGTTGTAGACGATGGTCTTCAGGTCATTGCCAGCGGGGGCAGAGATGACGACCTTCTTCGCGCCAGCCGCGATGTGCGCCATGGACTTTTCCTTGGAGCAGTAGAAGCCGGTGCACTCCAGCACGACGTCCACGCCCAGCTTGCCCCACGGAGCATCCGCCGCGTTCTTTTCGGCATAGATCTTGATTTCCTTGCCGTCCACAATGATGGAATCTTCGGTCGCTTCCACGGTGTGCAGGTTTTCACCAATCTTGCCGCAGTAGGAACCCTGAGCGGTGTCATACTTGAGCAGGTGAGCCAGCATCGCGGGAGAGGTCAGGTCGTTAATCGCGACCACCTCGTAGCCCTCAGCGCCGAACATCTGACGGAACGCCAGACGGCCAATACGGCCAAAGCCATTGATAGCAACTTTCACTGCCATTGGAATATACCTCCTTTAGTCGTTCAAACGGGGTTATACTATTTCCAGATAAGAATGTGCCAAGATGCGCCGCGAATTTTTCACTCTGGCTAACGGGAGTGCAACGCAGCGTAGCAGCGCTACGCTAAGTGGAACGACCGGACGCCAGAGGGGAAAAGACGCAAGC
>CABSUD010000124.1:0-4917 GCA_902480795.1 uncultured Collinsella sp.
TTTTTTTTCAAGCAGAAGACGGCATACGAGATTGGTCAGTGACTGGAGTTCAGACGTGTGCTCTTCCGATCTAAAGCGAAATCGACGTAGGGCGCAATCTGCTCGTAGTACTCGTCGGTGGAGTCGTCCGAAAAGTCAAAAGAGACCGTGACGCCCGCTGCCTTCAACTTGGGCAGCTCGCGCTCGGTGAAGCAATAGTTGCCCGAATGAACCACATCGAACTGCTTCATGTACGCAAGGTCAAAGCGATCGAGGACATAGCGCGCATCGCCACGGATACCGCCCTCGTTGGAGCCAAGGAAGACACGGTCACCGTCAACGACGGTCACGCGAGCCGCTCCGTTCTCGCCAATCATCTGCTCGCACTTGTCAAGCTCGATACCCTCATCCTCGAGGCTTGCAATGACATGCTCGGCAGCGGCATCATTGCCAAAAATGCCCATGTATGCGGAGCGTGCGGCACCGCATTTCTTGGCATAAACGGCGAAGTTCACCGCATTGCCGCCGGGATACATGGTGTGGATATGCTCGTAGCGATCGACGACGTTGTCGCCAAATCCGAGCGCGTTAACGTTAAATGCCATGGCCTTTGTCCCTTCTAGTACTCGACGACGCCCATGTAGCGACGGAAATCGGGATCGTGATCAAACACCTTGCCGCGTGCAGCACGCAGCTCGCAGTTCATGGCGTAGAACAGCACCGGGTCCAGATAGGCACGGACGCTCGCCGGCACGGCTTCCATACCGTACTCCTTGGCATCGAGCACCATCAGCGTATCGGTATGCGTCTTAAGGAACGCCAGGGCGCGCTCGTCCATAGCACGGCACTCGCTGGAGCCCATCTGCAGGAAGTAAAATACGCCATCCTGAGTAGCCTCGAAGGGGCCATGGAAGTACTCGGCAGAGTGGATGTAGCTGCAGTGCTGCCACTGCATCTCCATAAGAGAGCAGATAGCGAAACCGTAGGTCTGGCTAAAGTTGGGACCGCTGCCCAGAATATAGAAGAACTCGTGCTCCTGGCAAATCTTGTCAAAGCGATCGCCCAGCTCGGCATTTACCTTCTCGCGTGCCGGGGGAAGAATCTTATCCATCTCGGCGATACCGGCATACATATCGGCAAGATCGGCGTAACCCTCCTGCTGATCGAGCAGCTCTGCCGCAAGCGACAGCGAAATGCCAGCGGGGACCTCGGCCTGCGGCACGCCCTCGCCCCACGGGTAGACCCACGTGGTCCATTTACCGGTGTCGATCTTAGATCCAGCGTTGTCGGTCTGGGCGATCACCGTAGCGCCGGCAGCAAGGGCAATCTCGCAGCCCTCGACGACCTCGGGGGTGTTGCCACTGTGGCTACAAGCGATGACCAGGGACTTCTCGCCCAGACGACGCGGACGCATGATATCGAACTCGCGAGCCGTATAGATATACGAAGTGAAGGTGGTTGCCTCGCGCTGCAGAAGCTCATGGGCCGGGATCAAATCGATCATGGAGCCACCGCAAGCAATCCAGTAGACGCTGTCGAACTTGCCTTTCTCGGCAATTGCCTCTTTGATCAGATCGTGTGCGTTCATATCCAGTTCCTTTCTTATTTGGCCCGCAATCAATGACGTTGGTTGCGTGGCCGATGGTTGTTTTAGTCAATCAGATATTTCTCGAATGCGGCCATGTTCTTGGCATCTGCCGCCGCCGGATCATCGTAGTAACGACCGTCCGTGATTTCCTGGCCCAGCATGCCGTCGAAACCATGGGCGTTGAGCGTGGCGACGAAGGCGTCCATATCGTGCTTGCCATCGCCCCACACCAGATGGCCATACGGGTCACCGTCGATAAAGTGCATCTCGTGAATTGCCCCATCACCAAAGGCGGCAAACCAGTCCTCGAGCGTCTCGCCTGCAACGCCCATCGCGGTTGTATCAACCATGGGCTGTAAGTACGGGCTCGCGACCTCGTCAATCATGCGCTTCGCATCGGAAACCGTCGTCACAAGGTTGCTCTCCTCGGGACGCAGGCTTTCCATCGTAAGCACCAGACCGTGCTCGCCGGCATACTCCGCCAGAATGGACAAGTGCTCGCGGCTGCGCTTCCAGGCTTCCTCGCGGCCCTCGTCCCAGTCGCCCCAGCCCGAGTTGATGGACATGCGGTCGCACCCAAGTACCTCGGCAAGCTCAATGCCGTGCTTAAAGTACGCCAAGCTGCGCTGTTCATGCAGCGGTTTGCGTGCGCAGTACTGCCAAGGATAGACAACATTCTCGGGACACAGAGTACGATACCTAAGCCCACGGTCTGCAGCCTTTTTCGCCAGGACCTCAGCTTCAAAGTAGCCCGTGTGGTCGAGCGTCACATGCGGCTCCGCACACCACAGCTCAATGGACTCAAAGCCCAAACGCTGCTGCACATCAAGGAAGTAATCGAGCGACCACATGATGTAGTGGATATTCATGCCCGCAATCTGTTCGCGGTGCAGCTTCGGTTTGGATTCAGACATCTTATGCCTCCTTATTTCGATCGAACACGATTTGTCCGTCCGACATCGTCATGTCAACCGCAAGATCGCGTGCGTCGCGATAATCGAGGTCGAACACATCCCGATCGAGCACGCAGATATCGGCAAGCTTGCCAACCTCGAGCGTACCCAGCTCGTCTTCGCGCATCAGGTCGTACGCGCCCCCGGCAGTCCAAGCGCGCAAGAGCTCGACAAGCGTCAGCGTGTTGACCTCATTCACGGGCAGTCCGTCGGCGAAGAATCCGCCGCACGCGCTGTAGATTGACTCGCCCAGGCTCGGAATCAGCAGCGGCAGATCCGTGCCGCAGCACACTGTGCATCCGGAATCTTCCATGCCGCGGCGATTCCAGCTGTGCAAAAGTCGCGTCTCGCCAATTTGTCGACGCATCATCGACAGGCAATCCTCGCGCCGGTCCAGCGTCAGAATCTGCGGATAGACCTCGCAAATTCCACCTAACTTGCCAAACTTGACAAGATCGGTCGGGTCAGAGTTCTCGAGATCGGTAATCGCATGGCGACGAAGCATCCGTCCATGCTCGTCTCGAGGCAGCGAGGCATAGAGCGCCACGGTGCGACGAACGGCGCCATCGCCCTGGCAATGCAAGGAATATCGGAAGCCGTCAGCATCAATTGCACGCAGCTCGTTCTCAATCAGATCCCACTCTGGCTCCTCGACGACCGTCTTGCCGGCAGCGCCCGCATCGGCCGAGTCCTCATAGGGGTCTATCATCTCGGCAAGCCCCGCCCATACGCCGCGATCGGTCATACGGTTGAAGCCAGAAAAACGAACGAACGGTCCCCGGAAGCGCTCTCGCGCCTCGCGGGCATATGCCAGATTTGCACCGGCGCCCACCGGCTGCGACATCATAGAGACGCGAACCGTCAGCTCACCAGATTCCTCACGGCGAGCCATTTCGTCGGCAAAGCCGTAGTAGTCATCAAACGCCATTTCCTTGATGGCGGTAACGCCGCGCTCGTTAAGCATGCTCATGTAGTCCGAATACCCGGCACGCACCTCGGGCAGCGCGAGGAAATCGCTCATCATGCGCCAGATCTTCTCGGCATAGCACGCCTGGGGTGTAAAGCCGTATCGCGCACTGGCGGCAGCATTGAGAACGCAGGTCTCCGCACCCGATGTAAAGCAGACGACGGGGATATCGCCAAAACAATCGTCAAACACAGCTGCTGTATTTGCGTTCTCGGCATCCGATGCCAACGTTTCGGGTAGGTTGTGGCCAAAAGCCGCCGCGCAATCCGGATGATCTTCTTTCCATGCACGCAAGAGCGACACGGCCTCTTTGGCATCAGCGATGCCGGACAGATCAGACCCCAACGTCCGCAGCGCCCAGCCTGTATAGAAGGTATGTACATCGATCAGGCCAGGCATGACGGTGCGGTCGCCCAGGTCAACTACCTCGTCCGCCTGGGTCAAATACGAAGCTACCTCGCACTTGGTGCCAACAGCCTCAATTCGATTGCCACGGACCGCTACGAAACCTTCAAACGGCAGGTCCCCCGTACCGGTAAAGACGCTCTTAGACGTTAGGACCGTCAAACGATCAGACATCACAACCACCTACACCGGAAGCATGCCAGAGATTGCCGTTACGATCAGGCCAAAGACGACCATGAAAATGAAGAACTTCCAAATGGTCTTCCACCATTGGCCAAACGAAATCCTAGCCACGGCAAGGCCGGCGACCGTCATGCCCGCCACGGGGCTGATGGTGTTGATGGTCTGGTTGGCAAACTGGAGCGCGGTGACGGCCGCCTCGGGATTGAGGCCCATGAGCTCGGTCAGGGGGCCCATAACGGGCATGGTGAGCGCCGCCAGGCCAGAACTCGAGGGAACCAGCAAAGAGAGCAGGCCAAGGACGATATACATAAACGTAGTGTAGACGGCGGCGGGTGCACCGGCAAGCGCGGTAGCGAGCGCCTGGAGGATGGTGTCGATGATCATGCCGCCCTCGGCGATGACCAGAATACCGCGAGCGATACCGATAACGATGGCAGCGTACGCAAAGTCGGCGAGACCCTTAACGAACTCCTCTGCGATCGTCTGCTGGTCAAGGCCGCCCAGGATACCGGCAAGCAAGCCCATGCCAAGGAACACGGCGGAAATCTCATTCATGTACCAGCCCTGGGTAACAAGACCCCAGACGATAATGCCCATACCGCAAGCAAAATCGATAAGCACGAGCTTCTGACGGGTAGTGAACTCTTCCTCGATGGAGACATCGGTCACGGAAAACTCAATACGCTTAAGCTTATCGTCCTCGTACACAATGGACGACTCGGGGTTTTTCTTGACGCGCATGGCGTAGCGCATGGCCCATGCGATACCGACGGCAGTGAAGATGACCCAAGAAACGGCGCGCAGCCACAGTTGCGGATTGCCCTCGATGCCAATGATGCCTT
>CABSUD010000125.1:0-4916 GCA_902480795.1 uncultured Collinsella sp.
ATAACATCGTGTTTGGCGTGGGAAACCCCCACGCCCGCGTCATGTTTATCGGCGAGGCGCCGGGGCGTAACGAGGATCTGCAAGGCGAACCGTTTGTGGGGGCGGCGGGCGAGGATCTCAACGGCATCCTGTCGCTGGCTGGCCTCAAGCGCGAAGACGTCTACATTGCCAACGTGCTCAAGTGTCGCCCACCGGGAAATCGCAATCCTCGGCCCGAGGAAGTGCTGGCCTGTTCACCGTTTTTGCGTGAGCAGATTCGAAGCATTTGGCCCGATATCATCGTGACGCTCGGTAACCCCGCGACGCACTTTGTGCTTAAGACCGAGATTGGCATTACTAAGCTGCGCGGCAGGTTCCACCAGATGGGGCATTTTGTAGTAATGCCCACTTTTCATCCGGCAGCAGCGCTGCGCAATCCGGCGTGGCAGGAGCTGCTGGAGGAAGACTTTAAGATGCTGGGCGATTATCTGGAGCGACATCCCGCACCAGAGGACGCCTCGGAATAATAAGGAGCATATATGTCCCTGGAGCGCCTGGGGGTAGGTACTTACAAAACGACTTGCGCTGCCGATACGGAGTACTTTGGCGAGCTAATTGCACCGTGCCTTGAGGACGGCGATGTGCTTATCCTGACCGGTGGCCTGGGAGTGGGCAAAACTCACTTTACCAAGGGCGTCTCGCGCGGGCTGGGCGATGGACATATGGTTACGAGTCCTACGTTTGCGCTCATGGCCGTTCACGATCAAGGTCGTATTCCGCTGTTTCACTTTGATCTATACCGCCTGGAGCATGCCTACGAGCTCGAGGATACGGGCATTTTCGATGTGCTGGGCTATGAGGGTGCTTGCCTGCTGGAATGGGGCGAACAATTCCAGGACGAGCTGACGGATGAGTATCTTTCGGTGACGCTCAAGCGTGATGAGGGCGACAGCGATGTGCGAACGATAACGCTTGAGGCGCACGGTGACCGCGCAATGGAGCTTTCCCATTTGATTGATAAGGCTGTACAAGATGAGCTTGCATAACGACAACGCGCTGGTGGTGGCGCTCGATACCTCGACCGACATGCTTGCCTGCGCGGCAAGCTGGATTGATGGGCAGACGGGCGAGACGAAGCTCGTGAGTGGCGACCACATGTGTCGCCGTCACGCCAACGTTGAGCTCGTGAATACCGTTGATGGCGTGCTGGCTCAAGCCGGTCTGGATCGCAGCGATGTTGGTTGCTATGTGGTCGGTCGCGGCCCGGGGTCCTTTACGGGTGTGCGCATCGGCATCTCCACTGCCAAGGGCCTCGCGCGTGGTGCCAATGTTCCGCTGCTGGGCGTGTCGACGCTCGACGCTTGCGCTTGGACGGCGTGGAAGGCTGGCGTGCGCGGCAAGCTTGGTATCTTGGCCGATGCTATGCGCGGTGAGGTATATCCGGCGCTGTATATGCTGGTCGATGAGGGTCCCGAGCGTCAATTTGAGCGCGAACACGTGGTCAAGGCCGCCGTGGCGCTCGATGAGTGGCGCCGAGCAGCGGACTGGGACCAGGTTCAGCTGACCGGTGACGGTCTCGTGCGCTATGGCAAGCTGCTGGGTGAGGACGAGACCGCCCGCTGCGTGGAGCGCGACCTGTGGTGGCCTTCGGGCGAGGGCTTGCTGCTCGCGCACGCTGCGGGTGACGGCGATCCGGCCCGCGTCCTGCCGATTTACACGCGCCTTTCGGATGCCGAGGAAAACGAGCGCAAGCGTCTTGGTCTTGCCGAGAGTGCGCAGAGCGGAATTACGGGCGTTGCCGATGAGCTCGCCGGTCGTCATCTGCAGTTCCGTCCCATGGGCGCGGCGGATGCCGAGGGCGCGAGCGCGTTGGAAGCTGCCTGCTTTGAAGGTGCCGGACACGAGGCGTGGACGCCGGGCATGTTCCTGTCCGAACTGGGCGAGGACGTCGCTGCGCCGCGTAGTTGGTGGGTGGCACACGACGACGGCAAGCTACTGGGCCTTGCCGGCGGTATGGTCGTGGACGGTGATGTGCAGATTCTGGATGTCGCCGTCGACCCGGCACATCGCCGTGAGGGCATTGCCCGCAAGCTGCTGTCGCACGTGAGCTATGATGCCCAGATGCTCGGCTGCACCACGGCTTCGCTCGAGGTCGAGGACGGCAACGAGGGAGCGATTGCGCTCTATAACGCTCTGGGCTTTACCGAGGCTGGCCGTCGCCGCGGCTACTATGGTGCCGGCAAGGACGCCATCGTCATGACGGCCCCGCTGCCCCTGGTACTTCCGGTCGACAATGCTTCGCCCGAGCCGACGGCGGCAGAGCAGCGCGTGTGGCCGCTGCCTGCGCCTGGGCGCTCCGAGGGGGAGCGTGCCGAAATTGAGCGCCGCCGCCTAGTGCTCGCTATCGAGAGCTCCTGCGACGAGACGGCCGTGGCGATTATCGATGCGGATGGCAATATGCTGGCCAACCAGGTGTCGACGCAGATTGATTTTCACGCCCGCTTTGGCGGCGTGGTGCCCGAGATCGCCTCGCGCAAACACGTCGAGGTGATTGTGAGTGTCGTGGATGCGGCGCTCGAGGATGCCGCAGCATCGCTTGGTCTTGAGGATGGAGCCATTGCCCCCAGCGAGCTTGCCGCCGTGGGCGTGACACAGGGCCCGGGCCTGGTGGGCGCGCTCGTGGTTGGCGTCGCCTTCGCCAAGGGCTTTGCCTACGCTGCCGGCAAGCCGCTCGTGTGCGTCAACCATCTGGAGGGGCACCTGTTTGCCAACCTGCTGGCGCAACCCGACCTCAAACCGCCGTTTATCTTCACGCTTGTCTCGGGTGGGCACACCATGCTCGTGCACGTGAAGGCGTGGGGCGACTACGAGGTGCTCGGTGAGACGCTCGACGACGCTGTGGGCGAGGCCTTCGACAAGGTAGCCAAGGCGTTGGGTCTGGGCTATCCCGGTGGCCCCATCATTTCCAAGCTGGCCGAGACGGGCAACCCCAAGGCGATCGATTTCCCCCGTGCGCTTAACAGCAGAGGAGACTATCGCTTCTCGCTTTCGGGCCTTAAAACCGCTGTGACGCTCTACATTGAACAGGAGACCAAGGCCGGGCGCACGATTCACCTGCCCGATCTGGCAGCTTCGTTTGAGGCAGCTGTCTTTGACGTGCAGTACAAGAAGGCCAAAAACGCATTGCACGCTACCGGATGCAAGGAATACTGCATCGGTGGCGGCGTCTCGGCCAACCCGCATCTGCGCGAGATGATGATCAAGAAGCTTGGGCGTCAGGGGATTCGCGTAACGGTGCCGCCCTTGTCTGCCTGTACCGATAACGCAGCCATGATTGCGGAGGTCGCTCGCCGTAAATTCGACCGAGGTGAAATCTCGCCGTTCGACGTCGACGCCGATCCAAACATGACGCTGGGGACGCTCGACGCGCGCGGCTGGGTCTGCCTGCTCATCGTGGGCTTCTTCCACACGGGCGTGACCTACTGCCTGTATTTTTCCGCCCTGCGCGAGCTGCCGGGGCAGGAGGTCGCTCTGCTGAGCTACATGGACCCGCTCGTGGCGGTCATCGTCTCGGTGACGGTGCTCGGCGAGCCGGTCACGGCGCCGCAGCTCGTCGGCGGTGCGCTGATCCTCGGCTTCACGCTCTGGAACGAGCTGCCGGAGAAAAAATAAGAAAAAGGGAAGCGGCTTTCACTGAACCGCTTCCCTTTTTCAGTTCATAAAGTGAATGGTGATGGGGCAGATCTCGGCCCTGGTCGCCACGCGCATATTCGGCCCGAAGAGACCGACGCCCGAGGTCACGATGCTGTGCATCGACCCCACGCGGAGACAGCCGCAGGCATTCTCCCAAAATAGCCGGATGGTAAGGTTGCCGGGGAACATCTGCCCGTCGTGCGTGTGCCCGCAGAGATCGACGTCCACGCCCGCCGCGGCCAGCGCCTCCAGCTCGCGCGGCTGGTGGTCGAGGACCAGAATGGGCTTGTCCGCGTCCAGCCCCTCGACGAGCTCCGCGGGCGTTTTACGCACCTCGACGCCGCGCCCCGGGCGCTGCGCGTCGGGGCGACCGTAAAGATAAACCTCGCCGCCGAGCAGCACGGCCTCGTCGCGCAGGAGGCGGATGTTCGCGGACGCGAGAAAGGCGTCCATCTCGGGGCTGCTCTGCTTTTTCCCGTCGCTTCGGAAGGTGAAGCCCGCTAAGATAGGCTCCTCAATGTCGTGGTTGCCGTAGACGGCGTAGACGCCGTACCTCGACCGGATGCCGCGCAGCACCGCGGCGATCTGCTCCGGCTCCTCCACGGCCTCCCAGGCGTTATCAAAAATGTCGCCCGCAATGACGACCACATCGGCATCCTGCTCGTTTACGCGCGCGACCATGCGCTCCATCTGCGCAAGGCCCACGTTGTAGCCGAGGTGGAGATCGGCGAGCAGCACGACCTTCATGCTCTCCATGCCGTCGACAGATTTGTTTACGGTGATCTCGTAGGGCGTGACGCGCACGATGCGGGCGTTGATCACGCCGCAGACGGAGGTCACAAGAATGGCCGCCGCACACAGACAGCCCGCGATGCGGTGCATCCGCGCCGAGCGCAGAGAACGGAGCTTCAGACCGTGGACGAGCAGCAGCCGCAGTCCGTCCGCGAGCAGGACTGCCAGCAGCAGATAGAGCAGCACGCCGAGCCAATAATTCCCGATGAGCATGAGCGCGCGCTTCAGCCGTCCGGCAGGCAGCGGAAAGGCCAGAACAAAGGAGAGCGCAAAGAAGGCGTACAGCGCAGCGGGCACGGCCCAATGCTTCCGCTTGCGGAACCATGGGAACCACGCCCGCACCCAGCCCATGATGCGGCGGAACAGATAGAGGTTAAAAAGCAGGTAAAACGGTGCGAGGAGGAAGGCAAGCATGGCGCGTTCCGCGCTCCTTTCCGAAAGGGGAGACACCC
>CABSUD010000126.1:0-4898 GCA_902480795.1 uncultured Collinsella sp.
AGACGAAGGCCACATTAAGTGGCCTTCTTTGCGTGCGGAACTCGCGACAAACCAAAACCACCTCGCCAGCCCAGCGACCATGGGGTCCCAAGGTTTTCAAAAAAGCGGTCGGCGCGCAGTGCGCCGACCGCCGATATATGGGGTCTGATATTTTCTACCAGCTAGTTCCTCTTACTCGTCTAGGAGATCTTCTGGCATGTCGTTGCCGTCGCCTAGATCGACAGGGGTTTCTTCGGGGGCAGAGCCGTTTTCGGCACCTTCGCCTTCGGGCTTCTCCTTGGCTGCCGTCATGCGGGCTACGGCGCATACGCGGTCGTTGTCGTCGACGGTCATCATCTTGACGCCCTGGGTGGCGCGGCCAGTCTGGCTGATCTCGTCGGTCTTGACGCGAATGACCGTCGCACCCTCCGTCACGATGAACAGCTCGTGCTGCGGGCCCACCGTCTTCATGGCCGCGAGGTTACCCTTACGCTCGGTCATTTGGATGGTGTAGACGCCCTGGCCGCCGCGATTCTGCTCCGGGTAGTCCGCGACCGGCGTGCGCTTGCCGTAGCCGCGCTCGGTGATGACGAACAGATCGCCGTTGCCGTTAGTGACTTCCATGCCCAGAACGCTCACGCCGTCCTTCAGACCGATACCGCGAACGCCGCTGGTATCGCGGCCGGTGGCGCGCACCTGCTCCTCGGAGAACATGATCGCCTTGCCCGCGGTGGTGGCCAGGATAATCTTGTCGCCCTCGCGCACGCGGCGCACGTTCAGCAGCGCGTCGTCGTCACGCAGGTTGATAGCGATCAGGCCGTCGCGACGGCTGCGGTCATATGCGCTCATCACGGTCTTCTTGACCATGCCGCTCTTGGTGGCAAACATCAGGTACTCGTCGGCCGGGAACTCGCGGCAGCTGATGACGCTCGCGATCTTCTCGCCCTCCTCGAAGGGCAGCAGGTTGACGATCGCGGTGCCGCGCGCCTGGCGCGTACCCACCGGCAGTTCGTGCACCTTCAGGCGATAGACCTTGCCCTTGCTCGAGAAGAACAGCACGTACTCGTGCGTGGACGCAATAAACATCTCGTCGATAACGTCATCCTCTTTGAGGTTGACGCCCGACACGCCCTTGCCGCCGCGCTTCTGGGCACGGTAGGCAGCCACCGGGATGCGCTTGACATAGCCGGTGTGGGTGATGGTCACGACCATGTCCTCGTCGGCGATGAGGTCCTCGACATCCAGGTCCTTCTCAACCTGGCTGATCTCGGTGCGGCGCTTGTCGCCGAACTTCTTGGAAATCTCGCGCATCTCTTCCTTGATGACGCCCAGGATTTTCTCCTCGTGCGCCAACAGGTCCTCGTAGTAGGCGATGGCGCGGCGCAAGCCGTCCAGCTCTTCCTGAATCTTGTCGCGCTCTAGGCCGGTCAGACGACGCAGCTTCATCTCGAGGATGGCCGTGGTCTGCTCGGGCGTAAAGCCAAAGCGCTCGATCAGGCGGCTGCTTGCCTCGGAGTCGGTCTGCGAGGAGCGGATGATGCTGATGACCTCGTCAATATGGTCGAGAGCCATCAGGTAGCCCTCGAGGATATGGGCACGCGCCTGGGCCTTCTTGAGGTCAAAGCGAGTGCGGCGGGTGACGACATCGACCTGGTGGTCGATATAGTGCTGCAGCATCTCGCGCAGGCTCAGGCATTTGGGCACGCCGTTGACGAGCGCCAGGTTGTTGGCGCCAAAGGTCGTCTGCAGCGAGGTGTACTTGTACAGGTTGTTGAGCACGACCTGCGGGATGACGCCCTTCCTGAGTTCGATGACCAGACGGATGCCCTTCTGGTTGGACTCATCGCGCATATCCGAGATGCCCTCGATGCGCTTGTCGTTGACAAGCTGAGCGATCTTCTCCTGCAGGGTGCCTTTGTTGACCATGTAGGGGATCTCGGTAAAGACCAAGCGGCTGCGGCCGGTCTTGGTGGATTCCACATGAGCCTTGGCGCGCACGGTGATGGAGCCGCGTCCGGTCTCGTAACTCTGTTTGATGCCGGCACTGCCCATGATGATGGCACCGGTGGGGAAGTCCGGACCGGGCATGATCTGCATGAGCTCGTCGACGGTGGCGTCGGGATTGTCGATCAGGTAGCAGGTGGCCTCGATCGCCTCGGTGAGGTTGTGCGGGGCGATGTTGGTGGCCATGCCGACGGCAATGCCCTGGCTGCCGTTGACCAGCAGGTTGGGGAAGCGCGCGGGCAGTGCCACGGGCTCGGCGAGCGACTCGTCGTAGTTGGGCTGCCAGTCGACGGTATCCTTCTGCAGGTCACGCAGCAGCTCCATGGCGGGCTTTGCTAGGCGGCTCTCGGTGTAACGCATGGCGGCGGCGCCGTCGCCATCGATGTTGCCGAAGTTGCCGTGGCCGTCGATGAGCGGTGTGCGCATGGAGAACCACTGCGCCAGGCGAACCATGGCCTCGTAGACCGCGGAGTCACCGTGCGGATGGTACTTACCGATAACTTCGCCGACCGTCCAGGCCGACTTCTTGTGTGGGCGGTTGGGGTAGATGCCGCTCTCGTTCATCGCGTACAGAATGCGGCGGTGAACCGGCTTTAGGCCGTCGCGCACGTCCGGCAGGGCGCGCGCCGTGATGACCGACATCGAATACTCGATGAACGACTGCTTCATCTCACGGCCGAACTCCGAGATCTGGAGCTGGCCGCCGTTGATATCCTCACCGGCCGAGGCGCCACGGTCGACTTCGCCAAAGCTCTCCTCGAGCTCGCCGTCGTCGTCTTCTTCCTCATCATCGGCATCGGGGTTATAGGCGTCCGGATCGCCGTCCTCGCCCTGCTCAGCACGGGCAAGCAGGCGTTTCAGATCATCGGGCATACCGGCGTCGCCGGCCTCGTCCATACCCTCGTTATTGTTGATATCGTCTGCCACGTTACCTCCTCTTAAGCATCAAGGAAACGCGCGTCATGCGCATGTTTTTCAATGTACTCGCGGCGATAGCCGACCTCGGAACCCATCAGCTCGCGCACGGCGCGGTCTGCCACCACGGCGTCCTCGATCGACACGCGCTGCAGGATGCGGGTTTTGGGGTCCATCGTCGTCGAGGCAAGCTGCTTGGGGTCCATCTCGCCCAGGCCCTTGTAGCGCTGGACGGTATAGCCCTTGCGCTTTTTGGTGATCTTGCCGTCCTTGGCCTTGCCGTCCTCATCGTTATCGTCGGGGTTCAGGCCCAAGCTCTGGATGGTGTCGCGCAGGATCTCGTCTTCGGGCTGGCGGCCGTTGGGATACACGTAGTGGATCTTGTTGCGCACCTTAATGCCAAAGATGGGCGGGCAGGCAACATAGACGTAGCCGGCATCGATCAGCGGGCGCATGTACTTGTAGAAGAACGTCAGCAGCAGGATGCGGATATGCGCACCGTCGACGTCTGCATCGGTCATGATGATGATCTTGTGGTAGCGCGCCTTGGTGATATCGAAGTCGCCGCCGTCGCCGGCACTCGTCGTGACGCCGCAGCCGATCGCGGTAATCAGCGACTGGATGGTGTCGCTCGAAAACGCGCGGTGGTCGCCCACGCGTTCGACGTTCAAAATCTTGCCGCGCAGGGGCAGAATCGCCTGGATGTCTCGGCGACGGCCGTCCTTGGCCGAACCGCCTGCCGAGTCGCCCTCTACGATGAAGAGCTCGGTCAACTCGGCATCGCGTACCGAGCAGTCAGCGAGCTTACCGGGCAGGGACGCCGTCTCGAGCAGGCTCTTGCGACGGGTCGCCTCGCGCGCCTTGCGGGCGGCGTTGCGCGCCTTGCAGGCCTGTTGAGCCTTCTTGACGATCTCGCGGGCGGGCTTGGGATGCTCCTCCAAGTAATCGGCGAGGCCGTCGGTCACGATCTTGAGCGTGAGCGCGCGCATATAGGAGCTGCCGAGCTTGGCCTTGGTCTGGCCCTCAAACTGCGGATCGGGCAGCTTGACCGAGATAACGGCCGAAAGGCCCTCGCGCACATCGTCACCGGTCAGATTGGCGTCTTTTTCCTTGAGCAGGTTCTGCTTGCGCGCGTAGTCGTTGATCACACGGGTGAGCGCGGTGCGGAAGCCCTCAAGGTGCATGCCGCCCTCGGGAGTGTAGATGTCGTTGGCAAACGACATGACGTTCTCGCCGTAGCCACTATTCCACTGCAGGGAAACCTCGACCTCGCCCATCTTGGTCACAGGCGCGTCCGGATCCGATTTGCCCTCGATGTAGATGGGCTCCTTAAAGGCCTCGGGGACGTCCTTGCCCTCGTTGAGGAACTTGACGAAGTCGATGATGCCGCCCTCGTAGCAAAACTCCTCCACGTGGGGAGTCGCTTCGCGCTCGTCGGTCAGCACGATCTTGAGGTTCTTATTGAGGAACGCCGTCTCCTGCAGACGGTTGTGCAGCGTATCGAAATCGTAGATGCAGGTCTCGAAGATCTCGTCGTCGGGCCAGAAGGTGACGGTGGTGCCCGTCGAATCCGAGGTGCCCACGACCTCCATCTTCTTGACGGTCTTACCGCGCGAGAACTCCATCTCGTAGGTGTTGCCATCGCGATGAACCTGAACGACCACGCGCTTGGACAGTGCGTTGACGACGGAGATGCCCACGCCGTGCAGGCCGCCCGAGACCTTATAGGCCGAGTTATCGAACTTACCGCCGGCGTGCAGGATCGTCATGACGACCTCGAGCGTCGGGATCTTTTTAACAGGGTGCTCGTCGACGGGGATGCCGCGCCCGTTGTCGACGACCGTGATGGAGTTGTCGGCGTGGACCGTCACCTGAATCTCGGTGCAGAAACCGGCCATGGCCTCGTCGACGGAGTTGTCAACGATCTCCCACACCAGGTGATGCAGACCGCTGGCGCTCGTCGAGCCGATATACATGCCCGGGCGCTTACGAACGGCCTC
>CABSUD010000127.1:0-4789 GCA_902480795.1 uncultured Collinsella sp.
CTTGTCGCGCATGACGGACTCCTTTATATGCGTGAAGGTGAAAATCGGCAGAATTGATGGGGCGCGGGGCGCCGCTGCGGGGGTAAGCCCAGCTAGAACATGTCGATCTTCAGATACATGCGCATCCCTTCGCGTATGGGGTACATAATTGCGGTCTAACCCATATATGATAGCGTGCGCAGGCAAACCTGCATATAACCCGCACGTAATGAGTGGACGTAGCCGTTGGGGACGTTCCTTGACGGCTAGTCGTTTAAGAACGTCCCCAACGGCCAACAAAGGGACTGTCGCTTTGTCACATTCTAGAGCGTTTGGAGCAGAGCGACGAGGAAGCGGATGCCCTGGAGGTAGGCGCGGCGGGTGATGCGCTCGTTGGTGCCGTGGACGCCGCGATCACACTCGTCGTCATCAACCACAAAGGCCGAGAAGCGAATGCACTCAGGGCAAATGTGCTGGTAGTTGGCAGCGTCGGTCGCACCGATCACGGTCGAGGGCACAATTGCCACTGGCTCGAATGATCCGTTTTCCTCCGTCCCCTTTGGATCACGGAAATAGCGGGCGGCGATGGAGCGAACCGCCTCGAGTCCCGGTCCGCCGATGCGCGGAGACGGCGAGGGTTCGGAGCTGCCGGGGCCGAGCTCGACCTCGACACGGTCGGCGAGCCCCGCCTCGGCAACAGCGACGCGGCAGCGGGCCACGACATCGGCCACGCTCGTGCCCTCGAGCATACGGAAATTGATATTGGCCCACATATCCTGCGGCATTACGTTGGCGCCGGTGCTGCCACCCTCGACCTGCGTGGGCGCGCAGGTGGTGGTCACGAGCGGATAGAGCTTCTTGCTGGCGAGGCAATCGCGCACGATGGTGTCCTTGTTGGAGGCAATCTCGTCGGCCGTGTAAAGCCCCAGCTCGACGAGCTGTGCGGCAAGCAGGTCCGTGACGCGCGTCGGCCACTCGATATCGCAGATTGCGGTGATGGCACGGCTGAGCACCTCGAGCGAAGTGCCACCGTAGGGGTTGGACGAATGCCCGCCCTCGCTCTTCGTCTTGAGCACGATATCGGCGTAGCCCTTCTCGGCAAGGTCGGCATGCATAAGCCAGCCCTCGCCCGCGCCATACTCGGCAGCTGGAACGATGCGGTAGTCACCCTCGTCGATCAGGTACTCAAGCTCAATGCCGCGCTCCTCGAGCGCGCGGCCGATGGCGCCTGCGCCATACTGCGTAGTCTCCTCGTCCTGGCCAAAGGCCAGGAGCAGCGTGCGCTCGTGCTGCCAACCGTGCGCCAGCGCATACTCAACCGCCTCGAGAATGCCTGCGACCTGGTCTTTCATATCGATGGCGCCGCGACCCCAAATGTAGGTGTCGTCTACATGCCCGCTAAAGGGGGCGTACGTCCAGTCGTCCTCGGTACCCGGCACCACGGGGACCACGTCCATGTGACCCATGAGCACAACGGGCTTGAGTGCGGGGTCGGAGCCGGAAAGCGTCACCAGCAACGAATGATCGATGAGCTCGACCTTACCCGCTGTAAATACGTGCGGCCAGGCCTGCTGCATATAGACGCGCAGGTCGTCGAACGGCTGCCAGTCCACTGCCTCGGCATCCATGCTCGAAATGGTCGGAAACGACAGCACACGGCCCAGGCGCTCGCATGCGCCGGCCTTGTCCAAATCGGCAAAATCATCCTCATGCGCAAAGAAGCGCCAAACCTCGGCCATGACATCCTTTCGATTGTGACGACAAGGGCCGCCCCACCGGAGCGGCCCTGCCACATAAGCGCTTGCGGTTGGTTATTTGTCCTCGAGATAACGCGAGAGGAACTCGCGGGTACGCTGGTGCTTGGGGTTGCCAAAGAGCTCTGCCGGCGCGGCGTCCTCGAGCACTACGCCCTTGTCCATAAAGACCACGCGATCGGACACGGTGCGGGCAAAGGCCATCTCGTGCGTGACGACGACCATGGTCATGCCGTCGGCAGCAAGTTTGCGCATGACCTCGAGCACCTCTCCCACGATCTCGGGGTCGAGTGCGGAGGTCGGCTCGTCGAACAGCATGATCTGCGGATTCATACATAGGGCACGAGCGATGGCCACGCGCTGTTTTTGACCACCGGACAGGCGACCCACGGCGGCGTGCGCGAACTTCTCGAGCCCCACGCTCGTCAGATGCTCCATCGCGACCTTCTCGGCCTCGGCCTTGCTCATCTTTTTGAGCGTGACGGGCGCAAGCGTGCAGTTGTCGAGCACGTCCATGTTGTTGAACAGGTTAAAGCCCTGGAACACCATGCCGATGTCCTCACGCAGCTTGTTGATGTTGCAGCGCTCAGCCGTGAGGTCCTGGCCGTGGAACCAGATGTGGCCCGCGTCCGGGGTCTCGAGCAGGTTGAGGCAGCGCAGGAAGGTCGACTTGCCCGAACCCGAGGCGCCGATAATGGTGACGACCTCGCCGGGGTTAACGGACAGGTCGATGCCCTTGAGCACCTCGAGCGAGCCGAAGCTCTTGCGCAGGCCCTCGACGCGGATGAGCGGCTCATTGGACTGTGCGGCGGCCGCGATGCCGGTAGTGGCGGTATCTGCCATGATGATTCTCCTCGTCTTGAGCCTAGTTGGAGCTGGGCAGCGTTGCCGGGGCCTCGGCGCCGAGCTTTTTGCCAAAGGCCTCGAGCAGGCGGCTCGCCACGAGCGTCAGGATCAGGTAGACCACGAGCGCCACGCAGTAGACCTCCATCTGGCGGTAGTACACGCCGGCGACGGTGGTGGTGGCGTACATGAGGTCGAACACGCCGATGACCGAAAGCACCGACGAGTCCTTGATGTTGATGATGAGCTCGTTGGTGAGCGCCGGAATCGCGTTTTTAATGCCCTGGGGGAACACGACCTTGCGCATAGCCTGCCACTGCGACAGACCCAGCGAACGCGCCGCCTCTGCCTGGCCGGGGTCGATGGACTCGATGCCGCCGCGCAGGACCTCCATCATGTAGGCGGTGGAGTTGAGCGAGATGGTGACGAGACCGGCGGTGAAGGTACTCCAGATCTGGTTGGCCTGGGCGGTCTCGAAGCCCATGCCGCGCAAAACGGTGAAGCCCGCGTAATAGATGAGCAGGCCCTGCACCATCATGGGCGTGCCGCGCACGATGGTGGAGTAGACGGTCGCAAAGCCGCGGCCGATGCTCTTAAAGAAGCGCACCAGATCGTTATCCACGCGGTCGAACGTCTGAATACGCAGGAACACGAAGAGCAGCGCCAAGAAGAATGCGATGACGGTGCCGAAGGTGGCAAGCGCGATGGTGATCTCGATACCGCGGATAAAGAAGTCCCCGCTCTTGTAGGTCATGTAGACCAGGCTCGACAAAAAGTCGCTGGGGTTGGAATCCGAGACAATGCTCACCTGCACCAGGTCGATAAACGACATGACGCAGCGGTCGATAAAGAAAACTGCCGCGATGGCGACCACGACATAGCTGCCTAAGCGTGCGCCACGACGGAAACGCTCGGATGCGAATGGCGACGTTTCGCGATAGTCACTCCAGTGCATAAGCTTGGTGACCAGCGCCGCCGCCGACACGACGAGCCACGCCCACAGGATCGCCCAGAGGCAGTCTTGGAACACGCCCGTAGGCGCCAAAAAGCTCAGCGGCGTGGGGTTGCGTTGGCTAAACGCCAGGCCGAGCGCCGCGATAACGCTCGTGCCCAGATACACATAACGATGGTCGGCCTTGATAAAGGAGGCCAGACGATTGATGGTTTTCATGCTGCCTCCCTATGCCGGCTGACGATCGAGGCACGCGTCCCACATTTGGTCGCGCTCCTCTTGGCTAATGCCCTTGAGTGTCTTATCGATAAGCTTAAGCAGCTTGTCCGAGCCCTTGCGGCAACCGACATTTGCCGCGACCTCCTGCTTAAAGCCCTCGCCCTCGGCAAAATGGATGGGGACGATACCGGGATTTTGGGCCATATAGCCCTTCTCGTTCTCGGTATTGTAGGTCACGGCGTCGCAGGTGCCCTGCAGCAGGTTCGAGAACACCGTGGGAACCGAATCGACCGGGTTCTTGTGCACAACGCCCGGGATCTCGTCGATGACGGTATCGAGCATGGTGTCCTTTTGGCCGAGCACCGTGGCGCCGCTAAAGTCGCTGAGCTTGGTGGCGTTTTGGTAGAGCGAGCCCTCTTTTACGAACAGGCCAAAGTAGCCAATGAAGTACGGGTCGGAAAAGCCGACGGACTCCTCGCGCTCGGGCGTGGCGCTCATGCCGGCGATGATGAGGTCGATTTGGCCGTTGTTGAGCGAATCGATAAGACCCGAGAAGCTCTGCTTGACGGCAACGGGCTCGCCGCCGAGGGCCTTGCAGACGATCTTGGCGATCTGCACGTCGTAACCATCGGCATAGGCGCCCTGCACGTTGTCGATGGGGATGGTGTACTCGCTGGCTTCGGAAACCTGCCAGTTGTACGGGGCGTAGGCCGCCTCCATGCCAATGCGGATCTTATCCTTGCCGATCACGGAATCGGACAGGTCGTCGCGACCGCCGCCCGTCGTGGGCTGAACTACTTCCAGCGTGGAGGGGCGCTGACAGCCGGCGAGCGCGCCGGCGACGACGGAAGCGCTCGCAGCGAGAGCGCTACCCAAAAAGATGCGACGGCTGCATACCGGCTGGGTCTGCATGCCGCGCTGTTGCCGAGGTTGCATCTGGTGCCTTCCCTATTTTGCGTTACTGACAATAAGACAGGATATACGCCCGCAACCAGCAGCGCGGCATGTGCGCGAAAAATTAATAGACACACAGCAGTCGTTT
>CABSUD010000128.1:0-4782 GCA_902480795.1 uncultured Collinsella sp.
AACGGTGCGCGTGATGCGACATGCCGAGCCGACGGGGGCTGCTCCCGTCGGCTTTTTATTGAGTGGGGAGCTTACGATGAAAAACGTTCTATGCTTTGGCGACAGCAACACCTATGGTTACGATCCGGCTGGTATGCGCGACGGCACCGCGGTGCGCTATGCGCAGGATGTGCGCTGGTGCGGCGTGGCGCAGCGTGACCTGGGCGAGGGCTGGCATGTGATTGAGGAGGGGCTCAACGGCCGCACGACGGTGCGCGACGATATGTGCCACCTGGACACTAACCTCAACGGCATTCGCGCGCTTCCGATGCTGCTCGAGGCCCATAAGCCGCTGGACGCCATTGTGATCATGCTGGGCACCAACGACTGTAAGACGGTCTTTAACGTGACGGCTTCCGATATCGCCCGTGGCGCTATGGCGCTGATTCGCGCTGTCCGCGCGTTTCTCTGGACCGACGCTGCGCCTTGTCCGCGCATTTTGCTGATGGCTCCTATTAAGATCAAGCCGCAGATCGCCGATGTGTATATGACAGACTTTGACGAGCATTCCGTCGAGGCATCTGAGCATTTTGGCGAGTACTATGCGCATGTGGCCGAGCAGTTTGACTGCGACTTTTTGAATGCCGCCGACTTTGCCGAGCCGGGCGATATCGACTATCTGCATATGATGCCCGAAAGCCACGAGAGCTTGGGACATGCCGTGGCAGCCAAGCTCCAAGAGATGCTCGGTGAGTAACGCGACCCCAAGCCACCACAAAGGTGCCTGTCCCCTTTGTGGTGGCTTTGCTGCAGGGCTAGTAATTCCACATGTGGTTGACGGGGCCGGAGCCTTTGCCCATGTCCAGGCCGGCGGCGAGGGCTCCGGTCAGGTAGGCCTTGCCGGCGTTGATGGCGTCGGCAAGATCCATGCCCTGGGCCAGCGCGCAGGCGATGGCGGATGAGAGCGTGCAGCCGGTGCCGTGCGTGTTGTCGGTCTCGATACGCTTGTGACGGAACCACGTGGTGAGCGGATCGCCCAGGTGGTTGCCCTCGTCATCGAGGGGCGCAGGCTCGGCCAGTACGTCGTTGGCCTCGTTGACAAAATGACCGCCCTTAACCAAGGCTGCGCAGCCAAAGCGGCGGGTGAGGAGCATAGCGGCATTTTGTTGTGTGCGCTCGGAATCGACCTCGTAGTCGAGCAGCGCCATAGCCTCGGGAATATTGGGCGTGATGACCGTTGCCAACGGGAACAGGCGGCGGGTGAGCGCCTCAGCGGCATCTTCGGCAATCAGCCGTGCGCCCGAGGTGGCTACCATGACGGGGTCGACGACCACGTTTGTCGCGTTCCAGGCGCTCAGGCGGTCGGCGATAACCTCGATAATCTCGGCAGAGGAAACCATGCCGATCTTGACGGCGCTCGGGCGGATGTCGTCAAAGACGGCATCGATTTGCGCCGCGACAATATCCGGGGAGATGTTCTGCACGGCGGTGACGCCCAGGGTGTTCTGTGCCGTGATGGCCGTGATGGCCGTCTCGGCATACAGGCGGTGTGCCGTGATGGTCTTGATGTCGGCCTGAATGCCGGCGCCGCCGCTAGAATCGGATCCCGCGATGGACAGGACGGCAGGTACCTTGCTACGATCCATGTTCGCTCCCTTGTTCGGTCGGATTCAAATGGGTCTTTAAGCCAGCATTATAAAGATGCCCGGGCCGACTCAATGTCGAACCCGGGCGAGCGGTGCAATCTTTACGCAAATGTTAGCAAATGTTCACACGTCAACAACTGATGAACATCTTGTGGCCGAGTGTGGCTCCGGTGACGCGTTAATCCTCCATGCCGAGGTCGATCGTCGTACCTTCGAACACCTTGTTGACGGTGCGGACGGCGCACATCTTGCCACACATGGTGCAGGTGCCCTCGGTGGCGGCGGGGGATTCCTCGTAGCGCTTCTTGCCGGTGACCGGGTCGAGGGCGCACTTCCACATGGCGTCCCAGTCGAGCTTGCGGCGTGCCTGGCCCATCTTGTCGTCCATGTCGCGGGCGTGCGGTACCTTCTTGGCGATGTCGGCGGCGTGTGCGGCGATCTTGGTGGCCATGAGGCCATCGAGCACGTCCTGAGCGTTGGGCAGGCACAGGTGCTCGGCCGGCGTCACGTAGCATAGGAAGTCGGCGCCGGAACTGGCGGAGATGGCGCCACCAATGGCGGCGGTGATGTGGTCGTAGCCCACGCCGATATCGGTCACCAGCGGCCCCAGCACATAGAACGGGGCGTTGTGGCACAGGCGCTTCTGCAGCTTCATGTTGGCGGCGATCTCGTCGAGCGCCATGTGACCCGGGCCCTCGACCATGACCTGGACGCCGGCGGCCCAGGCGCGCTTGCACAGCTTGCCCAGCTCGATCATCTCGGCGGTCTCGGTGGCGTCGTTGGAGTCGTAGAGGCAGCCCGGGCGGCAGGAGTCGCCGAGCGAGATCGTCACGTCGTATTCGTGACAGATCTCGAGCACCTCGTCGTAGAACTCGTAGAAGGGGTTCTCGTTACCGGTGACCTCCATCCATCCAAACAGCAGCGAGCCGCCGCGGCTGACGATGTTCATGAGGCGGCCAGTCTCCTTAAAGGTCTTGATGACCGACTTGTTGATGCCGCAGTGGATGGTCATAAAGTCCACGCCGTCCTCGGCATGCGCGCGCACGACCTCGAGCAGATCGTCCTTGGTCAGCTTGACCAGCGGCTTTTCCATGTAGCCGATGGCATCGTACATCGGCACCGTGCCCACCATGAGCGGCGTCTCGTCGATGAGCTGCTGGCGGAACTGGCGCGTCTTGCCCGAGTTGGAGAGGTCCATGATGGCGTCGGCGCCAAAGTCCTCGGCGATCTTGACCTTTTTCCATTCCTCGGCGGCATCGGCCTTGTCGCCCGAGATGCCCAGGTTGACGTTGACCTTGGTGGACAGGCCCTCACCGACACCAAAGGCGCGCATGCCTTTTTTGATGTGCACGATGTTGGCGGGAATGGCGATGCGGCCGTCGGCCACACGCTCGCGGATGTACTCGGGGTCGCGATGCTCGCGCTCGGCGACTTCCTTCATCTGCGGCGTGATCTGCCCGGCGCGGGCGAAGTCGATTTGCGTGACGAGCTTGGGCTCGGTCTGTGTGCTCATTGGCACGGCTCCCTTCGTTGGCATTACCCATATCAGGTTTGCGGGTCAGGGCGGGCGCGCCCAATCTCAGCCTGCCGTCTTGTCCTGCAAGCTCCCCGTTTATGTAATGGGCTCAAGTATAGCCTGAATGGGTACGATTGGGCCAACGAGCGTGCCTGTGGGGAGGCGAACATGGAAGACAAGCATCTATATCGAGAGACACAATGGGACGTATCGGCCGAGGAGGGCCGTGCGCACCATGGGTTGGTCGCGATTGGCTTTGCGGTGCTTGCCGTGCTGGTGATTGCCTTTTGTATTTGGACGTTTGGCGGTCGCGGCGGCGCTGCCTGGGAGTTTGAGGCCGACGAGGCCCTGCCGATGATGACGGTGAAGGTCGCGGGCGGCAATACCGTTGCCGCGCCGGGCGACTATTGGTATCCGCGCGATGAGTTTATGCAACTGCAGCTGAGCGGCGGGTCTATTCCTGGCGAGGAAATCGAACGCGTGACGTTTGATGCGGCGCTCAAAACACTCACGGTGAAGCTCAAAGATCAGGGGAACGTGCCCACGACCATGGACATTGCGCTGACGGAGTGGCGTCTGGAACCTCCGTCGGGCGTTACGGTATCCGACGTAGAGCACGTTAAGGTTACCTACCAAGATGGCTCGACGAGCGAGATTGCAAAGGCCGATGGCTTGGCGGAGTAACGGGGTGTTTGGAAACGGCGGGCCTATTGTGCCTGCGCGTTCATGAAAACCAGGGTGTTTTTGTCTGAAAGCTCGGGAAAGTGACGATAACCAACGTCGAACGCGGTGAGCCCGCTTACATCCCCGAGCTTGTTTTCTGCCATCCAGCGTACCATGGAGCCGCGCGCCTTTTTGCTGGCGGTCGAGCGCTGGATGGGCTTGCCGTTGCGGATGCCTTCGCCAAAGAGGCACGTGACGGCTGTGGCGTCGCCCGCGAGGCGGGGCAAAACGGCCTTGGCGTACTCCACACTGGCAAGGTTGACGATCGTGGTGTTTGAGCCTGCCGGAGCGATGGCCCGTGCGAGTTTGTCGCCCCAAAACGCGTAGAGGTCTCGGGCATCGTCGACGGCAAGCTTCGCGCCCATCTCCAGCCGATACGGTTCAACGGCATGAAAGGGGCGTACGCATCCGTAGAGTCCCGAGAGGATCCACAGATGGTCTTGCAGCCAGTCGAGCTGCGCGGAATCCATGACCTCGGGCGCCATGCTTTGGTATTGGATGCCGTGGTAGGACATGGCGGCGGGGGAGATTCGACGCGCGATATCGGGATCGGCGAGGTCGGCATCGCTCAGGACGGGCATAAATTCGTGAAGCGTATCCAGGCACGTTGTAAGCAGCCTGTCGCTCACGTTCCAAAGGGCCTGAAGACCTGCCGCGCCATCCTCGCGTGCAAAAGGCGGTATGCCCCAAACGTCAAAGGCATCTTGAGCTGTCCGCATCTGTTTGGCGGGCGAAATGACGACCTGTAGCATGGACTCTCCTCTACCAAAAAGGAAGTTGCGGTGGAATAATTCCTGTTTTGCCTGTTAAAAGGCATGTCTGGGAACTATTTCACCGCAAGTTACGAGGGTTGGTTAGGCGCGCTCGAGGAAGGCCTTGTAGCCGCGATATGCCTCGTAGATGTCGGCCTTGTTGGCG
>CABSUD010000129.1:0-4771 GCA_902480795.1 uncultured Collinsella sp.
TTGCCGCCAAAGATGATGGTGACGGGGTGCTTAGGTCTGTTGCCGTTCTTGATATCGAGGTACTTCCAGATGATGTAGAGCGCGAGCATCTGCTGGCGCTTGTACTCGTGGATGCGCTTGACCTGGACGTCGATGATGGCGTTGGAGGGAATGGTCACACCCTGCTCGAGCGCCATGAACTGGCGCATGATGGCCTTGGCCTCGGACTTGGTGGCGGCCAGGCGCTCAAGAACGTCCTTGTCGTTGGCGAATTCGGCGAGCTTGCTCAGGTTGCCGGTGCTGCGCCAATCGGTGCCGATCACATCGTCGAGCAGGCTGGCGAGCGCGGGGTTGGCACCCTGGATCCAGCGGCGGAAGGTAATGCCGTTGGTCTTGTTGGAGAACTTCTCGGGGTAAATCTCGTAGAACGGATGGAGCTCGGTGTCCTCCAGGATCTTGGTGTGAAGCGCGGCGACGCCGTTGATGGAGAAGCCAAAGTGGATGTCCATGTGGGCCATGTGGACGGTGTCGTGCTCGTCGATGATGGCGACGCGCGGGTCATCGTGCTCGGCCTTTGCGATCTCATCGAGCTTGACGATGATGTCGGCGATGGCAGGGGAGACCTTCTGCAGGCTGGCGAGCGGCCACTTCTCGAGCGCCTCGGCAAGGATCGTGTGGTTGGTGTAGGCGACCATGGAGCGCACGATGGTAACGGCCTCGTCAAACTCGATGTCGTGCTCGGTGGTGAGCAAGCGAATGAGCTCGGGGATGACCATGGTGGGGTGCGTGTCGTTGATCTGGACAACGGCGTAATCGGCCAGATTGTGCAGGTTGCTGCCGCGTTCGACGGCCTCGTCGATCAAGAGCTGGGCGGCGTTGCTCACCATGAAGTACTCCTGATAGATGCGAAGTAGGCGGCCCTGCTCGTCGGAATCGTCGGGGTAGAGGAACAAAGTGAGGTTCTTGGCGATCTCGGTCTTGTCGAAGTCGATGGAGCTGCCGGGGACCAGGCCGTCGTCGACGCTCGCCAGGTCGAACAGGCGCAGGCGGTTCTTGGTGGGCTGGCCGTAACCGGGCACATCGATGTTGACGAGCTTGGAGGTAACGGCAAAATCGCCGAACTCGACGGTGTAGGAGCGGTCATCGTCGACTAGGATGTCCTGCTCACCGAGCCACTCGTCGGGGACGGCCTTCTGCTGGTTGTCGACAAAGCGCTGACGGAACAGGCCGTAGTGATAGTTGAGGCCCACGCCATCGCCGGTCAAGCCCAGCGTGGCGATGGAATCCAGGAAGCACGCGGCCAGGCGGCCCAGGCCGCCGTTGCCGAGTGACGGCTCGACCTCGAATTCCTCGATTTTGTTGAGGTCGTGGCCTGCGGCGGTGAGCTGGTCCTTAACCTCGTCGTAGATGCCGAGGTCGATCATGTTGTTGATGAGCAGCTTGCCGATCAGAAATTCGGCGGAAATGTAATAGAGCTTTTTCTTGCCGTTGTTGAGCGGGCAGGCGGCGGAGCGCTCCTGCACGAGCTTGACCAGCAGCTTGTAAATGCGACGGTCGTCGAGCTGCTCGAGCGAGACGCCAAAAGACTGCTCGGCGAGTTCCATGAGGTTAATTTGGGGCATGTTTTCTCCTGTGATGGGTTGTTTCATGTCTGCAATTCATAAGAAGCCCGCGCGAGGGGATTGGGGTGGCCTCGCGCGGGAAAAGCAAGCGCGTCCGCACGGTGGGGAGGGGTCGGGCGCGGTAGCTCCTATTGAGGAAGCTCGATTTCGGCTTCCGACGGGATGCGGAAGTAGGTCTCGGTCCAGTCGGTGAGTTTGTGCTCGAGCTCGCGGGTGATGGCGCCGTCGAGCATGCGCCAGGTCCAGTTGCCGCCCAGCGTGGCAGGGGTGTTGATGCGCGCTTCGTTGCCCAAGTTGAGCAGGTCCTGCATGGTGTAGATGCACGTGTCGCTCACACTGGCTGCGATGGTTCGGTTGAGCGCGTCGGTGATGGGCTCGCCGGCCTGCTGATGGGTGTACAGAGCTGCCTGCTCGCGCTGACGCGGGGTGGCCGTTCCTTCAAACCAGCCGCGTGCCGTCTCGTTGTCGTGGGTGCCCACGTAGGCGACGGTGTTGGCGATGTAGTTGTGCGGCAGGTAGTACGAGTTGGTGCCCTCAAAGGCAAACTGCAGGATCTTCATGCCGGGGAAGCCCGAGTTGTCGCGCATGTCGATGACGCCGGGGGTGAGGAAGCCCAGGTCCTCGGCGATGATGGGCAGCGTGCCGAGCTTTTCCTCGAGTGTCTTGAAGAACTTGAGGCCGGGACCCTGCGTCCACGAACCGTAGGACGAATCGGGCGAGGAGAACGGCACCTCCCAATAGGCCTCGAAGCCGCGGAAGTGATCCAGGCGGATGACGTCGTACATGTCGAGGGCGGCGCGAATGCGGCCCTCCCACCAGGAGAAGCCGTCGGATTCCATGGCGTCCCAGTCGTAGATGGGGTTGCCCCAGTACTGGCCGGTGGCCGAGAACTGGTCGGGCGGCGTGCCAGCGACGCTCACGGGATTGCCGGCGGTGTCGATCTTAAAGAGCTCAGGCGTCGCCCACATCTCGACGGAGTCACGCGAGACATAGATGGGCAGGTCGCCGATGATGAGAATGTCGCGCTCGTTGGCATAGGCCTTGAGGCGGCTCCACTGGCGATCGAAGAAGTACTGCGTCATCTGGTGGTAGAGCATACGCGCCGGATGGTCGGCGCAGACCTTGGCGGAAGCCTCGCCGCGGGTGCGGAGCTCCGCGGGCCACTCCCAAAATGCCTTGAGACCGCACTCCTCTTTGACGGTCATGAACTCACAGTAGGGGATGAGCCAGTCCTCGTTGGCCTGGATAAAGTCATCGAAATCGGCCGGCTTGTCGGCGGCAAAGCGCTCGGCGGCGCGGTCGAGAATCTGACGGCGGCCGCCAAAGATAGCACCGTAGTCGACGTTACTGGGGTCAGAACCCAGATACACGCCATCGATATCGCGCTGCTCCAGATAGCCTGCCTCGATAAGCTCGGCAAAGTCGATAAAGTTGGGGTTGCCTGCGCGGGCCGAGAACGACTGATAGGGCGAATCGCCATAGCTGGTCGTCGTAAGGGGCAGAATCTGCCAGTAATGTTGTTTGCACGAGGCGAGAAAATCGACGAAGTCGTAGGCATTCCAGCCAAAGCCGCCGATTCCGTATGGTCCGGGCAGAGATGAGACGGGCATGAGGACGCCGCTTGCACGCTCCATGAATGCGCTCACCAACCTTCTTGTTGTGGGGTCGGCCTGCCGATGGGTGTGCAGTCCGCCTCCGATGTCCTGATTCGATATGCCTATTGTAAAACATGTTGTTTAAACATGTACAGGCAAGATAAAAAAGTTGGTCGATTTTCGGCGAATGGCTACATGTCATGAAAAAGCCCCGACCTCACAACGTGAGATCGGGGCAAGAGCGGTATGTAGGTTTTTGCTACTCGGCGTCGGCGAAGCCGTTGGGATTGTGGCTCTGCCAGTTCCAGCTATCGCGGCACATGTCCGCGATATCGTACTGGGCCTTCCAGCCCATCATGCGCTCGGCCTTGGAGGCATCGCACCAGTTGGCGGCGATGTCGCCGGCGCGGCGTTCGCGGATCACGTAGGGCAGCTCCTTGCCACAAGCCTTGGAGAAGGCGGCGACAACCTCGAGTACCGAGGTGCCGGTGCCGGTGCCCAAGTTAAAGATCTCGACGCCGGTCTTGCCGTTCATCCAGTTAAGGGCGGCAACGTGACCAGAGGCCAGGTCACAAACGTGGATATAGTCGCGCACGCCGGTGCCGTCGGGGGTGGGGTAGTCGTTGCCAAAGACCTGAACGGCCTCGAGTTTGCCCACGGCGACCTGGGCGACATAGGGCACCAGGTTGTTGGGGATGCCCTTGGGGTCCTCGCCGATCAGGCCCGACGGATGGGCGCCGATGGGGTTGAAGTAACGGAGCAGCACGACGTCCCACTCGGGGTCGGCGGTGTGGACGTCCATAAGGATCTGCTCGATCATCCACTTGGTCCAACCATAGGGGTTGGTCGCAGGCTTCTTAGGATCCTCCTCGGTGACGGGCGGGTTGTCCGGGTCGCCGTAGACGGTCGAGGAGCTCGAGAAGATGATGGACTTGCAGCCATGGTTGCGCATGACGTCGATGAGCACCAGGGTGTTCTCGATGTTGTTGTGGTAGTACTCGACGGGCTTGCTTACCGACTCGCCGACGGCCTTAAAGCCGGCAAAGTGGATGACGCGGTCGATCTGATGGGTATCGAAGATCTTGTTCATCGCATCGCGGTCGAGCACGTTGGCCTCGTAGAAGGTGAGGTTCTTGGCGGCCTCGTCGCCCACGATGGTCTTGACGCGGTCGACGGCGACGGCGCTGGAGTTGGAGAGATCATCGACGATGACGACCTGGTAACCACCCTCGAGCAGCTGAACGACGGTGTGCGAGCCGATAAAGCCGGCGCCACCGGTAACGAGGACGCAGGTGTCTTTGGGGTCGAGTGCTTTGGACATGTAGTCTCCTATCGAATCAGGAACACTTCTAGAGGGGAGTATAGCGCAGGCAGGGACGCCCAAATCGTACGCGGCAGGAAAAGCAGAGGATTATGTTAACGTACTCATAACAGAGCTTGCGTACGCATAACCTGATCTTTGGCATTTGCTTACAAGCCGCCGACCTTGCAGTTTCCTGCCGTTCGTGGAAATCGTTGGGATGCGCCGGATGTACGCTAATATGTATGAGTTGAGCGACATATAAATAAACATGT
>CABSUD010000130.1:0-4750 GCA_902480795.1 uncultured Collinsella sp.
TGCCATGGCGCAGGTGCCCGCCCTGCTTGCCGCGGGAGTCTCCTGCATTGACCTCTCGGCCGACTATCGCCTGAGCGATCCGGCCACCTTTGAGGCTTGGTATGCCGCCGAGCACACGAGCCCCGAGCTGCTCAAGACCCGCGCTTTCGGCCTGCCCGAGCTGTTCTGCCAGGATTTGGAGACCGCTGCATCCGACCACGCCGATGGCAAGCCCGTACTGGTCGCCTGCGCCGGTTGCTATCCCACCGCAACGAGCCTTGCCGCCGCGCCTGCCGTGCGCGCCGGCTGGGTTGCCCAGAGCGGCCCCGTGATCGTTGACGCTATCAGCGGTGTAACGGGTGCCGGTAAGTCCTGCAACGCCCGTACGCATTTTTGCAGCGCGGACGAAAACCTGGAGGCCTATGGCGTGGGCAAGCATCGTCACACGCCCGAAATCGAGCAGATCTTGGGCCTAACCGATCGTGTCGTCTTTACCCCGCACCTGGCACCGCTCAAGCGCGGTCTGCTCTCTACGGTGACGATGCCGCTTACGCCGCAGGCTATCGATACCTTGACCCTTGAGGACGTTGTCGACCATTACAAGCAGTTCTACGCCGGTCGCACCTTCGTGCGCGTACTCGATGCCGGCCAGCAGCCCAAGACGGCTTCGGTCATCGGCACCAACGCCGCCCAAATCGGCCTCGCGCTCAACAAGCGTGCGGGCGTTCTGGTGGCTACGGGCGCCATCGACAATCTGTGCAAGGGTGCAGCAGGCCAGGCGGTCCAGTGCGCCAACATCGTCTTTGGTTTTGACGAGCGACGAGGCTTGCCTACGGTGGCGTGCCCGGTGTAGCACATTCGATTGTTAGCGATTTGGTAGTCGGGCATCGAGTGGGGCGCCACTCTTAAGCTGGTCTCATGATTGTGGCTGGCATGGCGCACCAACCGATGCCCATTTTTTGTTTGACATAAGGAGTCATAAAGACGATGAATGCTGAGCAGTTCGATATCAAGATTCGTGCCGTAGAGGGCGGCGTAACGGCGGCAGCCGGCTTTAAGGCGGCGGGCATCCATGCCGGATTCCGCAAGAATCCCGAGCGCCTGGATTACGCGCTCGTCGTGCCCGATAAACCCTGTCCCGGGGCCGGCGTGTTTACGACTAACCGCTTTTGTGCGGCGCCCGTGCAGGTGAGTCGTGCCAACCTGGGCGGCGCCGACAAGGGCTATGGCATCATCGCCGGTGTTTCTATCAACTCCGGCAATGCCAACGCCGCCACGGGCGAGACCGGTCTTGCCTGCGCGCGCGAGACCTGCAACATCGCCTCGCAGGTCATCGGCTGCGAGCCCCAGCAGATTCTGGTCGCCTCCACGGGCGTAATTGGTCAGATTCTGCCGATCGACACGTTTGAGACGGCGATTCCGGCAGCTTATGAGGCGCTCTCCGCACACGGTGGCGCCGATGCCGCTCGCGCTATCATGACGACCGATACCCATTCCAAGGAGTATGCCGTTCGCTACCGCAGTGAGGCTGCTGGCCATGCAGGTAACGCTTATACGGTGGGCGGTATGTGCAAGGGCTCGGGCATGATCATGCCCAACATGGCAACCATGATCGCGGTCATCACTACCGATGCCCCCGTCGAGCCGGCGGCGCTCCACACCCTGTTGCTCTCCACCGTCAAGCAGACCTTTAATAAGGTAACGGTCGACTCCGATACTTCGACCAACGACACCTGCATCATGCTTGCCTCCGGCGCCGCTGCTGCGGATGCCGAACCCATTGTCGAGGGCTCTGACGCCTTCGACGAGTTGGCCTTTGCCGTGCATGAGGTGTGCGAGAGCCTGGCGCGCAACATCGCCGCAGATGGCGAGGGCGCATCCAAGCTCGTGACGGTTAACGTCACCGGCGCCGCGAACGACGACGAGGCCGATATCGCGGCGCGCGCTGTTGCAAACTCTCCGCTCGTCAAGACCTGCATTGCCGGCCACGACTGCAACTGGGGCCGCGTTGCCATGGCACTCGGAAAGTGCGGCGTGCAGTTTAACCAGGAAGATGTTTCCATCGACATGATGGGTATACCCGTCTGCCGTGATGGCCTGACCGTTCCCTTTGACGAGGCCGAGGCGCTGCGTCGCTTTGAGGCGCCCGAGATTGTGATCTCGGCAGACCTGGGCGCAGGGGACGCGGCGACCACCGTGTGGACTTGCGACCTCACGCACGAGTACATCTCCATTAACGGCGACTACCGTTCCTAGACTCCGGATGTGCCGTGCGTCCCGCTGCAATCGCGGGCAACGAGGTACGGCGCGATAGCTACACGAAAGACGAGGCAGACTATGAAGTTCGCACGCGATTGTCGCTCGAGCGAATCCAACGAAGTTACCGCGCAGCTGCTGTTCGAGGCGCTGCCGTGGATTAAGAACCTGACCGGCAAGACGGTCGTTATCAAGTACGGCGGTGCCGCCATGGTCGACGAGCAACTGCGTCGTGACGTGATGAGCGACATCGTCCTGCTTAAGATTATCGGCATGCGCCCCGTTATCGTGCACGGTGGCGGCAAGGCCATCAACGAGGCGCTCAGCCACTACGACATCCCCGTCGAGTTTAAGAACGGCCAGCGCGTGACTACGCCTGCCACCATGGACATCGTGCGCGAGGTTCTGGGTGGCAAGGTCAATCAGGAGCTGGTCGCGGCGCTCAACCACCACGGCAACCTGGCCGTGGGCGTGTCCGGCAGCGACGCCGGTACCCTTATCGCCGAGCCACTCGACCCAGAGCTCGGCCGCGTAGGCAAGGTCACGCACGTCAACACCGACTATATCGAGCGTTTGCTCGACAGCGAGTACATTCCCGTTATCGCCACGGTCGCGGCGGGGGAGGACGGTGGCTTCTTCAACATCAACGCCGATACCGCAGCCGGCGCCGTTGCGGCGGCGCTTCATGCGCACAAGGCGATTTTTTTGACCGATGTCGACGGTCTGTACAAGGACTTTAGCGACAAGGATTCGCTTATCTCCAACCTGACGCTCGACGAGGTCAATGAGATGCTCTATGGCGGCGAGGTCGACAAGGGCATGATCCCCAAGCTGCGTGCCGCCGTCGATGCGCTTACCGCTGGCGTGTTCCGAGCCCACATTATCAACGGCACGACGCCGCACTCGCTGCTGCTGGAGCTGCTGACCGATGCCGGCGTCGGTACCGTGATCCACTCCACCGAGACGGCCTACGAGTTCGATACGCATCCGCACCCGCTTTCGACGTTTGCGGCGCGCCTGACCGAGAACCTCGACGAGGTCGAGAAGCTCCAGACGGTTTAACGTCCTGGCGCCGCATCCTAACACCCATAGCCCTGCGCCGTACGGCGCCCAACGAAAGGCATCCCATGTCACTTGCAACTCAACAATCGCTCGAATCCCATTACGTTATGCATACCTTTGGTCGCTCGCCGGTAGAGTTTGTCGAAGGCCACGGCATGAAGCTCACCGGCGATGACGGCCGTGAGTATCTTGACTTTCTTGCTGGTATTGGCGTGTGTAGCCTAGGCCACGGCAACTCTGCAGTGCTCTCGGCTCTCGAGGCGCAGACCAAAAAGCTCATGCATGTCTCCAATTACTTCTACATCGAGCAGCGTGGCCAGGTCGCGGCGCTGCTGTCCAAGCTTGCCAACGACGACGTAGATGGTGCGTGCGTGCTGGCCGATGCCATTGCCTCCGGCGATGAGACCACGGCCGCTGCGCTCGGTGCCCCGGCTGCGGACGAGCAGGTGTGGGAGACGTTCTTTGCCAATTCTGGTGCCGAAGCCAACGAGGGCTCGATGAAGCTCGCGCGTCTGTACGCCAAGCGTGCTGGTAACGGCGGCAACACCATCGTATGCATGCGCGGCGGTTTCCACGGCCGTACGCTCGAGACCATTGCGGCCACCATGCAGGATTGGCTACAGGACAGCTTCCGTCCGCTGCCGGGCGGTTTTGTGGCCTGCACGCCCAACGATGTCGACGAACTGCGCGCAATCTTTAAGCAGCTGGGAAGCGAGGTCTGCGCCGTCATGCTCGAGCCGATCCAGGGCGAGAGCGGTGTACACCCCATGACCGAGGAGTTTATGGCGGCGGCGCGCGACCTGGCACACGAGGTGGGCGCCGTTCTTATCGCCGACGAGGTTCAGTGTGGCATCTTCCGCTCCGGCAAGCCGTTTGCATTCCAGACCTATGGCGTGGAGCCCGACATTATGAGCCTTGCCAAGGGCATTGCCGATGGCGTGCCCATGGGTGCCGTGGTGGCAAAGAAGGAGATCGCCGACGTGTTTAAGCCGGGCGACCACGGTTCGACCTTTGGCGGTAGCTGCTTGGCTGTCGCGGCGTGCGCCGCGACGCTCTCCGCGCTCGTGCGCGGCGATTATGCCGAGCATGCTGCCAAGGTGGGTGCTTATATGGAGGCAAAGCTCACCAAGCTACCGCATGTGGTCGAGGTGCGCGGCCGCGGCTTAATGCTCGGCTGCGACCTGGATGACGCTGCGGGCGATGCGCATGATATTGTTGCCCGCGCGCTGGCCGCCGGCGCCGTGATTAACGCTACTGGTGCCCACACGCTGCGTTTCCTGCCGCCGCTCGTCTGCGAGGAAGCCGACGTGGACAATCTGATCGAGATCCTGTCGGATGTCTTGGGCTAACGCGGCGCAATAACTCAATTTGGACCGGGTTCCGGACTGCTGACGTGCCCTATGCGGCATGATTCAGCGGTCTGGAGCCCGTTTTGCCTTAGATTTGCTAAGGC
>CABSUD010000131.1:0-4736 GCA_902480795.1 uncultured Collinsella sp.
GGCGCTGCTGGCCACGCGCGACCGGCGGCTCACAGGACCGACTATGCCCCCGCAGGGGCTGTATCTCAACCGCGTGTGGTACGACGGCACCGTCGGCGATATGATGAATCAGGCCTGACGCCGCGTTCGCCCGGCGGATAGGGGAGGAATGTCCATGAACGACCACCCAAAACACAATCTCAGGCTGCGGCAGACCGTCATCGTGGCGGTGTGCGTGCTGGCCGTGCTGCTGTTTTTGTATCTGCTGCTGCGCGACCGGCCCGGCTCGGCGAGCGACTATCTGGACGACAGCGCGCCCTACACGTTCGACTCCAGCGCCAGCCGCACCTTCCGCACGGTGGACAGCCGCCTCGCGGTCGTGTCCTCAAGCGGTCTGCAGCTGCTCGATGAAAACGGCAAGACCGTCCTGCACGAGATCTTCACGCTCTCGCAGCCGGGCATCTCCGTCGGCGGCGAGCGCGTGTGCGCCTATGACATCGGCGGCACGACGCTGTGCGTGGCGGATTTCAAGGGCAGCAAGACCGACATCGAGCCCGCCGGCGAGATCATCAGCGCCGACCTGAGCGACAGCGGCTATCTCGCCGTCTGCTCGGACGCTGCGGGCTATAAGGGCGCCGTCACGGTGTATGACACCTCCGGCAAGGCCGTCTATGTCTGGTATTCCGGCACGGGCTATCTCGTGCGCGCCGCCGTGAGCCCGGACGGGAAGTATCTCGCCGCGCTCTGTCTGCAGGATTCCGGCAGCGTTGTGCACACGTTCTCGCTCACGAGCGCCGACGAGCGCGGCAGCGCAGAGTGCGCCGACGAGCTCTTTGCCGATCTCTTCTGGCGTGGCGGCAAGGTCTGCTGCGTGTCGCAGACGCGTTTGGCCTTCTTTGACGATGCCGCCAGGCTCACCGCCGAGTACCCCTTCGGCGACCTGTACCTGTACGACTACGCCGCCGAGGGCGATGGGTTCGTCACCCTCGCGCTCAGCCGCTACCGCTCCGGCAGCGCCGAGCAGCTCGTCACGGTCGGCGCCTCCGGCAACGAGATCGGCAAGTGCAGCACGACCGGTGCCGTCACGAGCCTGTCGGTCAACGGCAAGCAGGTGCTCGTACAGTACAGCGACCGGCTCACGCTCTATAACCAGCAGCTCGATGAGATCAAATCCGTCGAGCAGAACCTGCTCGGTGTCCGCCACTCGGTGCTGCTGCGCCGGGGCGCGGCGCTGCTTGTGAGCGGCTCGAGCGCCGAGGTGCTCGCCTTCTGACCCCACCGCAGCCTAGAGAGAAAGAACAGGGATACACCTATGAAGATCGTATTGACAGTGGTGCTTGCCGCCATTTTTCTGGCCGCCGTCTGGAGCGGCTACCGCCGCGGGCTGATCCTCAGCGCCGCACAGCTTGCCGCCATCGTCGTCGCGCTCTACGGCGCGGCGCTGCTCGCAGGCCTGTTTTCCGACCGGCTCCTGCCGGTGGGGGAGTCGTTTGCCGGCGGGTACTTTGAGGGCCAGCTCGACGTGGCCGCGACGGAACTGCCGGATAACGATGCCGGCCTCTCGGGCGAGGACTGGGTCGCCGCGCACCCCGACACCGCGCAGGAATATGCCGAGCAGTGCTTTGCCGCCGCTGGTGTTACCGGCCGCCCGGCGCAGCGCATGGCCCGCGCCGCGCTCACGATGCGCGACGAGCAGGGCATCACGCTGCGCGCCGCCATGACGCAGGTCTACTGCGCGCGGCTGTGCTACGTGCTCGTCACGTCCGTCGGCTTTTTGCTCATCATGCTCATTCTGGCCAACATCTGCTACCGCTACGGCGTTTCGGCGATATGGCTCTTCGGCATTGAGCGCGGCGTTCGCGCGCTCTTCATGATGCTCGGACGCTACGTCGATGCGGGCATCGACGCCATCGCGCCCTCATCCCTCAACGGCGACCTTGTGTCTTCGGGCGTCGCCCTTCTCGCCATCATCGGCGGCACGGTCATCCTGTTCTCGGAACGCGAGCTGGCAAGCCGCTGGGGCGCGAAGTTCCTCTATGCCGAAAACGGCAGCGACCCCATTGAAAAAAGGCATGCGCTTGTCGATCGCTGCGATGACATCTCGAAAGAAAAAGGCCTATCGGCGCGCGAGCAGGAAGTTTTGCTGCTGCTCGCACAACACAAAACGATTTCCGATATCGAAAATGAGCTCATCGTAGCCAACGGCACCGTCAAAGCCCATATACGCCATATTTACCAAAAGCTCGACATTCACTCGCGCGAAGAGCTGTTTGAGATTTTGGGCACGCAGGCGTGCGAAGAGAAACAAACAGCCAATGACGAGGATTGTTTCTAGCCTCAAACAAAGCAGATTCCTTCAATAGCGAAGAGTCAATCAATACAATTGAATATATCGCCTGATGAATCGTCCAATTCGATTTTGTTCGAGATTTGACTTGCGCAACTGTGCATAGTGTATATATACTGTGCTTACCGGTTATATACACGTGTAGCCCATCAGCTAAGGAGCCGCTGTGGACATCATCCTATCCAATTCGAGCGACAAGCCCATCTACGAGCAAATATCCTCGCAGGTCAAAGCTCAGATCCTTTCGGGCGCACTCGCTGCGGGAGCCAAACTCCCCAGCATCCGTGCACTCGCGAGCGATCTTGGCGTGAGCGTCATCACCACCAAGCGGGCCTACGCCGACCTGGAGCAGCTCGGGTTTATCTGCACCGTGCAAGGCAAAGGCTGCTTTGTCGCCGAGGGCAACCAAGAACTCTTGCGCGAAAGTCAGCTCTGCCATATCGAAGAGTTGCTTGCGAAAGCGGCGAGCCAAGCCGAAACCCTGGGCGTCACGCGCGACAAACTGCACGAGATGCTCGACCTGGTAGCCCCCGAAACCATGCAGTAGCCATCTGCAAGAAAGGCTATACCATGCAAAACCTTTTAGAACTCAAAGGCATCTCACGCACTGTAAGCGACCGCTTTTCGCTGCGCGACGTCACGCTTGCCGTGGAGCCTGGCCAGATCGTTGGCTTTGTTGGTGCCAACGGTGCCGGCAAAACCACGACGATTCGAGCCGCGCTCGGGCTTATAAAGCTCGATGCCGGCGAGGTGCGCCTGTTTGGGCAGCACTGTGGCGCCGACGCGCCCGATGAATTGCAACGCCGTCTGCGCTCCCGCGTCGGTCTTGTCCTGGACACGTGCCCCTTCCCCTCCACGCTCAAGGTGGGCCAGATCGAGGCGCTCGCAGGACCGGCATACCCCATGTGGAATCGCGAAGCGTTCGCCGGATTCATCGACCGATTTGGCCTCGATCCCAAGACAAAGGTCAAGGACCTCTCCCGCGGCATGGGCATGAAACTGCAGCTTGCCTGTGCGCTCAGCCACAATGCCAAGCTGCTCGTTTTGGACGAAGCCACCGCGGGCCTCGATCCCATGGCACGCGAGGAACTGCTTGATGAACTGCTTGCCTTTGTCGCCGACGGCCAGCACAGTGTGCTGCTCTCGAGCCACATTACGTCCGACCTCGATCGCACCGCTGATCGCGTCATCTGCATCGATAATGGTTCGATTATTTTTGACCTGCCGCGCGAGGACATTACCGACCGCGCCGGCATCGCCCACTGCACTCAGGCACAGGCCACCGAGCTTATGGCTTGCGTCGAAGGTACCCGTGCCGCCCGCCACGCCTACAGCGTGGACGTACTCGTGCCCAACCTTCGCGAAACGCTCGAGGCCTTCCCAGAGATTCCCTGCGATCGGGCAACCATTGATGACTACCTGCGCTTCATGCTGAAAGGAGCTTCGAAATGAAACGCGCCTTTATGTCCGAGCTCGCCATCGTTCGTACGCTCATCCCGAGCATCGCGGGCGTCGGCCTGTTTATATTCGTCGTGCTGACCCTCGCCAACACGTCGGGCGGTGACTCTGGCACAAGTGCCGGTGCCTGCGCGGTCAGCGCCATGTCGCCCATCATGGTCATGAGCTCGCTGGCCGGCTTCGACAATCAAAATGGCTGGGAGCGCTATCGGGCAACGCTGCCCTTCTCGCGCAAAGACATCATCTGCGCACGCTACCTGTGCATCGTTGCCTTCTCGGCAATGATGGCCTGTGCCGCCGTGCTTTTGAACATTGTCGCCCTTCCGTTCTTGGACCACACGGGTATCTCGTCGACGGGACAGACCGTCTTTGAGATCGCAATCGCCTCCGCCGCATCGATGCTCATCTCCCTCATGATGGTGTTTTTGGCACAGCCGCTGTTCTTTCGCTATGGACACATGGAGGCGCTGCGCCTATCCGTTGGCCTGTTTGCCCTGCTCTGGTGCCTTGCCATTGCCACGTTGAGCTCCTCCAACCCCATCAGCAACTGGCTCATGTCGATTGCCGGAGCGAATCCCGATCCCGCCGTCCTTGGCTGTCTGTGTGCAGGAATTGCAGTACTGGCGCTCGCACTATGTGCAATCAGCTGCGCTGTCAGCACCAAGGTTTATCGAGTACGCGATCTGTAATCGACAGCTAAAAAAGCTTAGGTGGTACCCCGCTTATTTTTTCAATGAAACAAGGCGGCATAGCGTCACCACCGCCCCTCACAGCAGGCCGTCTAGTTCTTGGCAACCAAAAAGACACCGTCAGCATATCGAAGGTGAATACTTTTCCGAGAAGTGAACGAGTAAAAACAGCGCCCTGTAGCATCGACATTTTTAAGGACTCAATTCCTGCGGTTTTTGTCTAAGAATCCTGCAGTTTTGTTCGAAAAAAGTGTGCATGTTCC
>CABSUD010000132.1:0-4719 GCA_902480795.1 uncultured Collinsella sp.
ACCTGCCAAAATAAACCCGTCCCTTATTGGTAGGTCGTTACAATGGTTACGGTGAAAATGACGGGGGACCTTATGATTAAACTTGTGCTGACCGATATGGACGATACGCTGATTCCGGCCGGGCATGACGGCGCCAGCGACTACGCCATCGAGGGCATTCATGCCATGCAGGCGGCGGGTCTGCACTTTGGCCCGGTCTCGGGTCGCCAGCCGTCCGCGATGGGCTGGATGTTCCGCAATCGCGCCGAGTGCTTCTCGACCGGCGCGTTCTGCAACGGCCAGGTCATGTTTGTCGACGGTCAGGCGGTCGCTTCGCGTGCGACCGACAACGCCGCCCTTATGCGTTTGGCTGACTACTTGGAGCAAGAGACCGACGATACGTATCTGAAGGTCTACAGCCTGGGTGATGACTTTTGGGATAACGATGCCTATTGCGTGACGAGCGACCCCGAGCGCGTGCGCCGCGCCATGGAGTCGGGCGGCAACGCGTGGCTCAAGGGCGAAGAGGCCCCGTGCCGTCCTGTTGTCGATGACGCGCCGGTGTTTAAGGCGAATATCTGGAGTGCCCGTTCGCGTGAGGAGCTCGCGGAGCTACGTGAGCGCGTTGCCGCTGAGGTACCGGAGCTCTCGCTCGTGTTTCCCAACAATCGTGTGCGCCTGTTCGACATCCTTCCAGCAGGTTGGGACAAGGGTTGCGCCGCGCTGGAGCTTGCGCGCGCTTTGGACCTGACGCTCGACGAGGTGGCTGTGTTCGGTGATTCCGACAACGATCTGCCTATGATCGGTGCCGTTCCCAACTCTGTGGCAGTCGCCAATGCCAACGAGGCCGTCACGGCTGCCGCGCGCTGGCATATCGGCGCCGCGGCAGATGATGCGGTTGCTGAGGCGCTGCATCAGATTGCCGCCTGCGCCGCGACGGGGGAGATGCCGTCGTTTATGCGTCAGACAGATACGGCGGGTTCGGGTATCGCGGACGTCTAGGGAGGCCATCATGAAGCTTCAACAGCTCAGGTATGTCGTCAAAGTTGCCGAATGCGGCAGCATCACCGAGGCATCGCGCCGGCTCTTTGTGTCGCAGCCTTCGATTACCGCGTCGATCCGCGATCTCGAAAACGAGATGGGCGTGCACATCTTTGAGCGCACCAACAAGGGTGTCATTGTGTCCGAGGAGGGCGAGACCTTCTTGGGCTACGCGCGCCAGGTGCTCGACCAGGCCGATCTGCTCGAAGGCAAGTACAAGGGCGCGTCCGAGCGGGTGCCGCACTTTAGTGTGAGCTGCCAGCATTATTCCTTTGCCGTTAATGCGTTTGTCGATGTGATCCGTGAGTTCGATGCCGCGCACTACGACTTTACCCTGCGCGAGGAGCAGACTCACGAGATTATCGAGGACGTCGCGCATATGAAAAGCGAACTGGGCATCCTGTACTTATCCGAGCATAACCGCGAGGTTATCGAGCGCATGCTGACGGCAAACGAGCTTGTGTTCGAAGGGCTCTTCTGCGCCGCGCCACACGTTTTTGTGTGTGCCGACCATCCGCTGGCTGGCCACTCCAGCGTGACGCTCGAGGACTTGGAAGACTACCCGTTCCTGTCCTATGAGCAGGGCAGCTACAACTCGTTTTACTATTCTGAGGAACTGACCTCGACGTTTGAGCGACGCAAGAATATCCGCGTGCGCGACCGTGCGACGCTGTTCAATTTGGCCATGGGCCTCAACGGCTACACGGTGTGTTCGGGTGTGATCAGCCATGAACTTAACGGCCCCGGTATTATCTCGATTCCGCTCGATGTAGACGAGTACATGGAGATCGGTATTATCACGCGCAAGAACACGACGCTCACGCGCTACGGACAGGCCTATATCGACGCGATCCGTCAGCATATCTAGATTGCTGCGTTCTGCACGGGTTAAATCTCTTTATGGCAGTCCCAACTTATATAGGAAACATCTATATCAAACTGTTATAAACGTATATTTTACGATGGCCATATGAGCGCTCATACTCTGTCCCAGTAAAGCAACCAATGCAAAGGGAGATATCTATGAGCACTTCGATTCAACCGAACGCGCCGTTTCGCGCCGATATCGTCGGCAGCTTTCTTCGTCCGCAGGCCGTAAAGGACGCCCGCGCTGCCTATGCGGCAGGCGCGCTTGATGCCGAGGGGCTTAAGGCCGTCGTGGACGATGCCATTCGCGATTTGGTGGCAAAGCAGAAGGCCGCCGGCCTGCGGGTCATCACCGATGGCGAGTTTCGCCGCAGCTACTGGCACCTCGATTTTATGTGGGGCCTCAACGGCGTCGAGCGTCGCACCTCGCGTACGGGCTATATGTTCCACGATGAGGAGACGACCGCCGACACCGCCGTGGTAACCGGTCCCATTAGCGGCGAGAATCATCCGTTCGTCGAGCACTTCAAATTTGTCAAGGCGCTCGAGGGGGAGGGCCAGGTCGCGCGACAAACCATTCCGGCGCCGATCCAGACGTTCTCCGAAGTCACGCTCGACCGCTGCGATGGCCAGCAGGAGAGCCTGCGCGCCGTCTACAAGACCGACGAAGAGCTCACAGATGCCATCGCCGCAGCATACCGCACCGTGATTGCCGACCTGTATGCCGCAGGCTGCCGCAACATTCAGTTTGATGACTGCACCTGGGGCATCTATTGCGATAGCGACTTTGTGTCCAAGACCGGCATGAGCCCGGTTGACCTGCAAAAGGTGAGCGAGCTGGGCGTGGCGCTCAACAATGCCGCCATCGCGGGCAAGCCCGATGATCTGGTCATTAACACGCACGTGTGCCGTGGTAACTACCACTCTACCTATGCCTTCGAGGGCGGCTATGACCCCATCGCGCCGTACCTATTCGCACACGAGAACGTCGATGCGTTCTATCTTGAGTTCGATACGCCGCGTGCCGGTGGCTTTGAGCCGCTCAAGCACGTTGCCCCCGGCAAGAAGGTTGTGTTGGGCCTGGTGACCACCAAGGCCGCTGAGCTTGAGGACGAGGACGCCATCGTCGAGCGTATTCACGAGGCTGCAAAGTATGTTCCGCTCGAGAACCTGTATCTGTCTCCGCAGTGTGGCTTTGCCAGCTGTGAGATTGGCAACAAGCTGACCGAAGACGAGCAGTGGGCAAAGATTGCGCTGGTCAAGCGCATTGCGGAGCGCGTCTGGAAATAACGATGCCGTTCGCAGGCGGCGGCGCGTGCGAGGCACTGCGTATCGCGTACAATGGTTCGGATCGTATCGTTCGGGCAGGTTATCCGCTATGCCCGAGCGCCCTTCCATTTTTTGAAAGGACTCTCATGTCCCAGTCCTCGACGCCCGCCGTCAGCGATGCCATCTACGACGCATCGTCGCTCGGCCGCCCGCGCATGTTCCTGCTCGGTCTGCAGCACCTGTTTGCCATGTTTGGCGCCACGGTGCTGGTGCCCGTGCTCACCGGTCTCTCGGTGTCGGCAACGCTTTTGTTTGCCGGCTTGGGCACGCTGCTGTTCCACTTCCTATCGCGCGGTAAGGTGCCGGCCTTCCTGGGCTCGTCGTTTGCCTTTATTGCCGGTTATGCCGCGATTGCGCCCAACGGCGAGGCCGAGCTTTTGCCCTACGCCTGCCTGGGCGTAGCTTGTGCCGGCCTGCTCTATCCGGTGCTGGCGGCCCTGTTCCGTGCCTTTGGCGCCAAGCGCGTTATGCGCTTCTTCCCGCCGGTGGTGACCGGCCCCATTGTCATTTCCATCGGCCTGATTCTGGCGAGCTCCGCTATTGCCAACTGCCAGACCAACTGGCTTGTGGCTGTCATTGCTGTTGCCGTTATCGTGATCTGCAACATTTGGGGTCGCGGTATGGTCAAGATCGTGCCGATTCTGCTGGGCGTTGTGGTGAGCTATGCCGTTGCGGCCGCGTTGGGTGAGGTCGATTTTTCGGGCGTTGCCGCCGCTCCGTGGGTCGGTTTGCCCATCGTGTGGGACAACACCGTGTTTGCGCTCTTTGGCCCGCAGTTCGATAGTGGTCTTGCCACGACGGCCATCATCACCATCATGCCGCTGGCCTTTGCGACCATGATCGAGCATATCGGTGACATCTCGGCTATCGGCTCCACTTGCGAGCGTAACTACATCGCCGATCCTGGTCTGCATCGCACGCTGCTCGGCGACGGCCTTGCCACGATTCTGGCTTCGCTCTTTGGCGCTCCGGCCAACACCACCTATGGCGAGAACACCGGCGTGCTCGCCCTGACGCGCGTGTTCGACCCGCGCGTGATCCGCATTGCCGCTTGTTGCGCCATCGTGCTTTCGTTCTGCCCCAAGTTCGCCGCGGTCATCGCCGCCATGCCGGCATGCGTTATCGGCGGCGTGTCGCTCGTGCTCTACGGCATGATCAGCGCTGTGGGCGTCCGTAACCTCATCGAGAACCAGGTCGATTTCCAAAACAACCGCAACGTGCTGGTGGCCGCGCTGGTGCTCGTGCTCTCGCTCGGCATCGCGTACAGCACCGCCGGCGCCATCGTGTTGGAGCTGGGCGGCGTGACGATTTCGCTTTCGGGTCTTGCCGTGGGTTCGCTGGTGGGCATTGTGCTCAACGCCATTCTGCCCGGTAACGACTTTGAGTTTGATGTCTCCGAGCTTGAGGGGGCTGCTGAGTAGCAGCTGGGTCCAACTAAATCTTAAAAAAATGGTGCCCATGCGTAATGCGCGCGGGCACCATTTTTAATGCGTCAGTATCCAG
>CABSUD010000133.1:0-4710 GCA_902480795.1 uncultured Collinsella sp.
CAAACTCATCCGTCTCGACACGTTCGATACCGCCGTGGCAGTCAACCCCAGCGCCGAGGACGACGCCAAGCGTCGGTTTATGACGCTTATTCTCCAGACGACCCACCGCAACAACGGCAACATCGGGCACGTGCTACGCGCGACCAACACGAGCGGCGAGGTCTTTGCCGTCAAGCTACTCAAGGACAACGCCATCCTTTCTGGCCAAGCCCCCGGCCGCTCCGCCGAGCAATCGGCAGCGCACCTGGCCAACACCGCTGCGCTGTTCGAGGAGTACCGTCATCTGTGCACCGTCTCGCACCTGCGCGGATTTCCGCGCGTCTATGGCTACGGATCGTGCGAGGATGACCCTCTCATCCTCATGGAGTGGGTCGAGGGCACCTCACTCAAGCAGGCGCTGCCCCTGCTTCCGCACGACGCCTCGGGCGGGCTGACCACCCAGATGGTCGCCGCCGTCGGAAACGCCGTGCTTCGTGCGCTCTTGATGACCCAGGGCCTCGTGAATCCGGTCATCCATCGCGACCTGTCGCCAGCCAATATCATGTTCCGCACCACCAGCCGAACGCTCGAGCAGCAGATTGCCGATTGTTCCTTTGACCCCTGCCTCATCGACATGGGCTCCGCGACCATGGCTCTCGGCAACGACACGATCACCCGGCGCGCCGACATCTGGCGCTTTGCCACGCCCGCATACGCCGCGCCCGAGATGCTCACGCAGGATATCGAAGGCATCGCGGCCCTTCGCCGTTCGCCCGCGATCGACGTCTATGCGCTTTCGAGCATTCTGTACCAGCTCTACAGCGGTCGCAAACCGTTTGACTTTGAGTCGACGGACGCCGCTGCAACCGGCTCGTTCTATCTCGTAAAGACCAAGACCAAGCCGGCACCGCTCGAGCCGCGCTGCGAGGGCGATGAAGCGCTCGTCCAAATCATCATGAAGGGCCTCTCAGTCGATCAGCGCGATCGTCCCACCGAGCAGCAGATGCTCGAGGTGCTCTCGGCATACCTCACCGATGCCGAATCCGAGGGCCGCGAAGGCGCGGGCAGTGACGCCGCAATCGACATCGACTCCGGTACACACCTTAAGGTCGACGTCGCCGGCGAGCGCGCGCGAGAGATCCTGGAGCAGGCCCGGCACGATGCCATGACCCGCCGCCGCTTTATTATCGGTGGCGTCGTTGCAGTCGTTGCGGGGCTCAGCGTCGTTGGCGCGGCAACCCATGGCTTTGGCATCCCCGACTACCTGGACGGCATCCGCGGTTCGCTTGGCGACTACACCTGGGATCAGCTGCAGGAGATTTCGCTCAAGATTAAGGCCGCCGAGACCCGTGACGAAGCACGCGAGGTTGCCAAGCGCTATCACCTGCTCGATGCCGATGGGCATATCCCCTATCCGTGCACCAAGCGCGTGAGGCTCACCAACGGTCTGCACGTCGGCGCGCAGCTTGTGGGCATCCGTCACGACGAGCTTCTGGACGGGACGGGCAAGGCCGGACTGACGTTTATGTTCGACGCCGGCATTGCCGAGCGCGATGCTGCGGCTGAACCGCCGAGCGCCGGCTGGGCAGATTGCGAGCTGCGGGAATGGCTCGACGACGACGGCCTTAAACTGCTGCCCAACGAGTTGCGCGCGCTCATCAAGTCTGTCAAAAAGATCTCGAATAACGTTGGCGCCGCCAGAAGCGCATCGTGTCTGAGCGAGTTGTCCGCAACCCTTTGGCTGCCCGCCATGGTCGAGCTGTGTGGTACGCAACCGCCCGATTCGTTTGCCAAGGACTATCACTACCTGGCAGACGTCTACAACGGCGAGGGCAAGGAGTATCAGCTCTTCCGCGAGCTCAAGGTGAGCCCGTATTCCACGAACGAGACAATGGTCCGCCAGTGGAAGGACAAGGACACCTGTTGGTGGGAGCGCACGGTGAGCCCCGACACATCAGAGAGCGAAGGCACACTCTACATAAACCGTGTGGGCCACGACGGCGACGCCTTTACGTACGCAACGCCTGCGGACAAGCCAAACAAACGAACCTGTGTGATCCCCGGATTCTGTATCTAGAGAGCGGGCGTCTTGCCGTGACGGGACCCCTCCCCGGCAATTATCTCGATCTGTAACAGTAAGGGGTCAAAAACCTCTCTAGATGTTACAGATCAAGACATTTGAGTTGACCGCGGACGGTCTGTCTCGATCTGTAACAGTTACTCGACAAAAACGGGTCTAGTTGTTACAGATTGAGACATTAGACCGGCTACGGTCCGCCGACCTGGCTATCACCTCGGCCAATAACAGAATGGTATACATTTCAATCTCCACTGTACACCCCCAGGGGGTATGGGTGTATAGTATCAGCAGGTTAACAATTCCAACACCGAACTACAGAAAGGAGAAGCCATGGCTCAAGATAAGTTTGACGTGGGCGGCATGACGTGCGCCGCGTGCCAAGCGCACGTGGACCGTGCCGTGAGCAAGCTCGACGGCGTCCAAAGCGTCGCGGTCAACCTGCTCGCCGGCTCCATGCTGGTGGACTACGACCCCGCGCAGGTCTCCCCCGACGATATCTGCACCGCCGTCGATCGTGCCGGCTACTCGGCCTCGCCCGTCGATGCGGGCACCGGTACCGCCGGCTCAAACGGCAGCACGCAAGCCAGCTCTGGCGCCGCCCATATGGAGTCGCCAACCAAAAAGCTGGAGGCCGCCGCCTCTGCCATGCGCACCCGCCTCATCATCTCGATCGTTTTCCTCGTCCCACTGTTCTACATAGGCATGGGACACATGCTTGGTTGGCCGCTGCCCGGCATTTTCACCGACCATACCCACAGCATGACGCTCGCCCTCACCGAGCTCGTCCTGCTCATCCCCATCGTCTATGTCAACGACGCGTACTTTATCAACGGGTTTAAATCGCTCGCGCACGGCGCGCCCACCATGGACGCCCTTATTGCCGTGGGCGCCACCGCCTCCATCGCCTGGTCGCTCTACGCCATGTTCATCATGGCCGACCAATTAGCCGCGGGCCAGGTCCACGAGGCCATGATGACGAGCATGGACAATCTGTATTTTGAGAGCGCGGGCACGATCCTGTCGCTGGTCACCGTGGGCAAATACCTCGAGACGCGCAGCAAGTCCAAAACCGGCGGCGCCATCGAGGCGCTCATCGACCTGGCGCCCAAGACCGCGACCGTCGTTGCCGACGACGGCACCGAGACCACCGTCGACGTCGACAGTATCCTTCCCGGCCAGGTCCTGCGCGTGCGCCCCGGCGAGTCCATCCCCGTCGATGGCGTGGTGCTCGAGGGCAGCTCGGCCGTGGACGAGAGCGCGCTCACCGGCGAGTCCATCCCCGTGGAAAAGACCGCCGGCGACACCGTCAACGCCGCCACGGTCAACCGCACCGGCTCGTTTACCTTCCGTGCCACACGCGTGAGCGCCGACACGTCGCTCGCCAAGATTATCCAGCTCGTCGAGGACGCCAACGCCACCAAGGCGCCTATCGCCCGCATGGCCGACAAAGTCGCCGGCGTGTTCGTGCCCGTGGTGTTCGTGATCTCGGCTGTGACCTTTGCGGCGTGGATGGTGCTGACCGGAAGCATCAACGAAGCGCTTACCTCCGCCGTCGCCGTGCTGGTAATCAGCTGCCCGTGCGCGCTGGGCTTGGCCACGCCCGTCGCCATTATGGTGGGCACCGGCAAGGGCGCCGAGATGGGCATTCTGTTTAAGAGCGCCGAGGCGCTGGAGAACCTGCGCAGCGTGAGCACCGTGGTGCTCGACAAGACGGGCACCGTCACCCGCGGCAAGCCTGCCGTGACCGATATCGTGGTAGCCACGCGCGCCGACGGATCGCCCGCCATGAGCGAAAAGGCGCTGCTCAAGCTGGCCGCCGCGCTGGAGCGCTCGAGCGAGCACCCGCTGGCCGAGGCGATTATGGCCGAGTGCGAGACACGCGGGATCGTCGCGCGCATGGTCGAGGACTTTGCCGCCGTGCCCGGTCGTGGCGTTACGGCACGCGAGGGGCAAAACGCCATTGCAGCCGGCAACGTGTGCCTGATGAACGAGCTGGGCGTTACCGTGCCCGCGGGTCTTGCCGAACAGTTCGCTGCCGAGGGCAAAACGCCGCTGTTCTTTGCCAAGAACAGCGAGCTTGCCGGCACCATTGCCGTGGCTGACGAGGTCAAGGAGACGAGCGCCGGGGCCATCGCCGCACTGCGCTCGCTTGGCGTCGACGTGCGCATGCTCACCGGCGACAACCGCGTGACGGCCGAGGCCATCGCCCGCCGCGTGGGACTGAACAGCAAGCAGGTCATCGCCGACGTCCTCCCCGCCGACAAGGAGCGCCACGTGCGCGAGCTGCAGGATGCGGGCAGCAAGGTCGCCATGGTGGGCGACGGCATCAACGACTCCCCCGCCCTGGCGCGCGCCGACGTGGGCCTTGCTATCGGCACCGGCGCCGACATCGCCAAGGAGGGCGCCGACGTGGTACTCATGCGCAGCGACCTCATGGACGTCGCCCGCGCCATCGAGCTGTCGCGCGCGACGATCCGCAACATCAAGCAGGACCTGTTTTGGGCACTGTTCTACAACGGCATCGGCATTCCGCTCGCCGCGGGTGTGTTCTTCCCGCTCACCGGATGGCAGCTCTCGCCGATGTTTGGCGCCGCGGCCATGAGCCTGTCGAGCGTGTGCGTCGTGTCCAATGCGCTGCGCCTGCGAACCTT
>CABSUD010000134.1:0-4691 GCA_902480795.1 uncultured Collinsella sp.
AGCAATCAGTCAAACGTTCATCAAGGGCCAAAGTGTTCGAACGGGCACCGAAGGTCCCTTCAGCCAAGCCCCCATTGCGCTAAAACTATCAGCCAAAGTTCCCAATGGTGGTGCGTAAGGCGAAGGGCCGGCCACGGTTTACTTTCGAACGACTCTGCAAAGCAGCCGGAGTGAGAAAGCAAACCGTGGCCGGCCCTTCGCCGGTGGGATGCGTACCACTAATTAACTGTTCTTCATGACAATCGAATCCACGACATCGGCCACATTCTCACAGCAGTCAGCGCAGTACTCCAGGAAGGCGTAGACGTCACGCCAAGCGATGACCTCGAGCGGATCCTTGCCGTTGACATGCAGGTTGCGCATAGCGTTGATGTAGAGCTCGTCGGCCTCGGACTCGATCGTGTTGATCTGGATGACGAGCTCGCGCAGGGTCTTGGACTTGCGGTAGTTGGGCAGCTCGACCATCAGGTCCTTCATGGCGCGGCAGGCGTCGGTCACCTTGTGGGCGATCACGATGGCATCGGGATGAATGCTCTGGATGTTGGTGAAGTAGACGCGCTGCACGACGCCCTCGATACGGTCGAGCACGGTGTCGAGCGAGCAGCTCATCAGGTCCAGGTCCTCGCGCTCAAGCGGGGTGATAAAGGCCGTGAGCAGGGCGTCCTCAAGCTCATGGTGCTTCTTGTCGGCCGCATGCTCAATCGCGTGCATCTTGTCGAGCATATCGTGAATCTTCGCGGGATCGAAGTTCTCGAAAATCTGGGTAAGCAGCTCGGCAGCCTGGACGGCAAGGTCGGCGCAGGCGACGTAGTTGTCAAAGTAGAACGAATCGGGTTTCTTTGCCATGAGTGGGTCCTTTCGAGGCGAAGACGGGTGGGCGAAGTATAACGGTCCGGATGGACGCTCGGTTTGACTAGATGAACATCATGAACAGCTTGGCCATGACAAAGCTGATGAGTCCGCAGGCGGGGAAGGTGAAGAACCAGGTGAACATCATGTCCTTGACCACGCCGAAGTTGATGGCCGAAAGGCGCTTGACGGCACCGACGCCCATGATGGCGCAGGTCTTGATGTGGGTGGAGGACACGGGGATACCGGTAAGGGTGGCAAGCAGCAGATTCGCGGCGCCCGCGAGGTCGGCGGAGAATCCCTGATACTTCTCGAGCTTGACCATGCTCTGGCCGACGGACTTGATGATGCGCTCGCCGCCCACGCTGGTGCCGATGCCCATGGTGGCCGAGCACAGCAGCATAATCCAGATGGGGATGCCGGCATCGCCGACGCTCGTCTGGCCGTTGGCGAAGGCCACGCCCAAAAAGAGTACGCCGATGAACTTCTGTCCATCCTGCGCGCCATGCATAAAGCTCATGGCCGCGGCACTCGCGATCTGAGCGTATTTAAAGAAGACATTGGCACGTCGCCTATTGGCGGCGGCAAACAGAATCGAGACGAGTTTGCACAGGATCCAGCCCATGACAAAGCCCAGGCCGATGGAGAGCGCCAGGCCGTAGATGACCTTCATCCACTCGTGGACGTTGACGCTGTTCGCGCCGCCGAGGGCGATAGCGGCACCGGTCAGGCCGGCGATAAGGCTGTGGCTTTGCGAGGTGGGGATACCAAAACGCGATGCCGTGGCACCGTAGACGACGATGGAGAACAGAGCAGCGCAGAGGCACGCAAGCGCCATGGTGCTGTTTCCGCCAAAGTCGACGATATGTGAGATGGTGTTGGCGACGCTCGCGTTAAAGTGCGTCATGATGAGCACGCCGAGGAAGTTGAATGCGGCGCTCATGAGAATGGCGGCGCGGGCGGGCATGCAACGCGTGGTGACGCAGGTCGCGATGGCGTTGGGCGCGTCGGTCCATCCGTTGACGAAGATGGCGCCGAGCGCGAGAATCACGGTGACGGCAAGGACTGGGTTCGACACAATTTGGCCGAGGAAGGTTGAGAACGTTACGTCCATATATGGGCTTTCTCGAAGTTTGCAGGCACGTTACAAAAACATGATAAATCGTATCACCTCCTGCGGGTTTCTTTACCGAGTTCTGATGGGAGAAGTGAATTTTTTGGCACTAAAATTGAATATAAGCCCTGTTGACCGCGGGTATTCTTTTTGCTAACACGCCATGAGGACACGCGTGCGCGCCCCAACACCCCAAAACCACAGTCTGTTCGCTTTACAACATGCAAACATGCGTTCGATAATAGAGGGCATGGAATATCGACAGACAGACGGCAAAACTCGGCGCGTGCACAAGCAGTATGTGGACGTCGTGGCTCGCATCCTCGCGGGCGGACAGGTCGTGCCGGTCACCGTCTGCTGGGTCGACGGCCGTTGTTTTACGATCGACGAAATTATCTCGACCACTGGGTTTGGCCTGATGGTCCACGGCATCCGTACGGCAACATATAAGGTGCGTTTTGGTGGGCACGCGACCGAGTTGTATCTGGAGGACCAGGCGCGCGACCGGGCGGACGGCTCGCAGGCGCACGTGATGCGTTGGTGGGTCTGGGCCTTTGATCGAACGCTTGAGGGCGAGCGCCGTAGGTAAGGACGTGCGGCATTCGGGTACAATGGCAGGAATCTTGTCACCTACGGCGCTGTCTTGCGTTTTTTGAAAGGACGAAGTATGAACGATATCCAGGGCTATCAGAACGGCCCCATCGAGACCGGCGCAAGTCGCGCCAAGGAGATGTCGCCGCGCGCGTACAATCTTGCCATGTCTGCCCTCATCTTCTTGGGCTTTTGCGCCATGGGCGCCGGTGCTTACTTTACGAGCACCATGGCGTTTGCCCGTATGATGATGAGCGGGGCCGCCCTGCCACTGGTCTTTGGCTCGTTTATCCTGACTATTGTCGGCATCGTCATGATGTCGGCTGCTGCGGGCAAGCAGTCCGTTGGTCTGTCGCTCGTGGGTTACGTGATCTTTGCGAGCACCTTTGGCCTGACCGCGTCGTTTGGCCTTGCCAACTACGACCTGCCCACTATCAACACCGCCTTTATCGCCACCGCTGCTATCACCTTTGTCTTCGGTGCGCTGGGCGTGACCTTCCCCAAGTTCTTCCAGCGTGTGTACGGCATCGGCTTTGGCATCCTGCTTGCCACGATTCTGGTCGAGATCGTGCTGATGTTCATGGGCGTCTCGCAGTCCATCACCGATCTGATCGTGATCGTGGTGTTCGCCGGGTTTATTGGCTACGACACCTATGTGGCCACGACGGTGCCGCCCACGCTTCCCAATGCGGTACTCATGGCGTCCAACCTGTTCGTGGACATTATCAACGTGTTCCTGCGCATCCTGAACATCCTTGGCCGTCGCGACTAGTGGCGAATTGCGGCGGTGCTTGCCGTGCGTGTAAATCGATGTGAAAGGCGGTCCTTCGGGGCCGTCTTTTTTGTACGCGGCGGGGTATCATGGATGGGAAAAAGCCGATAGCGGCAGCGACAGGAAAGGTGACCACTTATGGCAGACGTCGACAACAGGAACCGTAACCGCAGGCCCAACCGCGCGGGACAGCCCAACCCCAAGCGCGAGGCTCGTGCCAAGGCCGCCGAGCGTCACGTGGCAACTGTGTCCGAGGCGTGCGCCAAGGATATCGAGCGTTCGCTTGCCGGCGTGCGCGAGTTCGATGGTATGCCTGCCGGTTTTGTCGCGGCGATGAAGGCCAAGGCCCGGGCGGCTGCGGCTGCCGAGGAGCCGGTTGCCGAGGTTGTGGAGGCTGACGCTGCCGAGTTTGAGGCTGCCGAGGTGGAGACTGCGGTTGAGCCCGAGGTGGCACTCGAGTCCACCGAGTCGGCCGACGAAGCTGAGTCCGCGCCTGCCGCTGAGGAGTCCGCTCCGGTTCTGCCCGAGGTCACCGTGCTCGATGCCTCCGCCACGCAGGCCATCCTCGATAACGGCCGCGGCTATGCGCAGTTCTGCGATATGGCCGTGCTTGCCTTTGCCTCGTTTACCAATCCGGGCGGCGGCTATATCCAGGGCTACCTGGGCCAGGAGGCGACGCTCTGCGCCGATTCGTATCTGTACAACGTTCTCGATAAGCAGCGTAAGTGGTACGGCGAGAACCGTCGCCGCAACATCAACTGCGAGCTCTATCGTAACCGCGCCCTGGTGGCGCCTGCGGTGCGCTTCGACCGCAACCACGTGCATGCATACGCCGACGTGATCGTGGCCGCCGCGCCCAACGTTAAGCGCGCCCACCAGGAGTACCGCGTGAGCGACGATACTCTGCTGGATGCCCTGCGCGACCGTATCCGCTTTGTGCTCGCCATCTGCGACGAGTTAGGTCGCGAGAAGCTCGTGCTGGGCGCATGGGGCTGCGACAACAACGGCTTTGACGCCGAGGCCGTAGCCGAGCTCTTCCGCAAGGAGCTCGCATCGGGCGACTTCAAGGTCAAGCAGGTCTTCTTTGCCGTGCCCTCTACGCGCTGGGACGAGGACTTCGCCAAGTTCGAGCATGTGTTGGCAAACTTTCCCGAGCGCAACGAGGAGTCTTATGCCCAGGTTGCCGCCCGCGCTGCGGCCGCCCGTGCCGCCGAGCAGGCTCAGGCTGCTGCTGAGGTTCGCGAGGAAAACTACGCTGCTGCTGTCGCTGCCTTCCAGCGCCAGATCGCTGCGCAGAATGCTGCTTATCTGGCTTCTCTGGGCAAGTGATCTCTGCTTCTGAACATCTGAAATAGAAATTCCCGG
>CABSUD010000135.1:0-4686 GCA_902480795.1 uncultured Collinsella sp.
GCAGCGAACGGCAATCTGCCGTGTAGGACGGTCCCCGCAGGCCGACAATTGCCGGTATTTTGGCTCATATTTATTGAATTGTTGCTCGCCCAAAAGTACGGAGCATCAACGCGCCCCTAAGCCAACCCCAGCAATATGCCCGCCGAATGCACGACAAACGCCACGACCCATGCGACCGTCACCTGAACCGCGAACACGGCAACGGCATAGCGCGCGCCCAACTCGCTCTTGACAGCGCCGATGGACGCCACGCAAGGCGGGTACAGCAGCGTAAAGACCAAGAACACGTAGGCGGTAAACGGCGAAAACATGGTCGACAGCGCCGCGGGAGAGGTTGCGCCCAAAAGCACCGTGAGCGTCGAGATGACGCTCTCCTTGGCAATGAGCCCCGTGACGAGCGCCGTCGAGGCGCGCCAGTCGCCAAAACCGAGCGGGGCCAACACCGGCGCGATGATGCTACCCAGACCGGCAAGCAGGCTTTGCGACTGGTCAGCGACCACGTTAAAGCGGATATCGAACGTCTGCAGGAACCAGATGACCACCGTAGCGGCAAAGATAATGGTAAAGGCCTTGGTGATGAAGTCCTTGGCCTTATCCCATGCCAGCATCACCGTCGTCTTGACGCTCGGCAGGCGGTAATTTGGGAGCTCCATGATAAACGGCACCGGGTCGCCCTTAAATACCGTGCGGTTGAGCACCAAGGCCGCGATGCAACCGACCGCAATGCCAATCAGATAGAGCGAGACCATGGCGGGGACCGTCGCCTGCGGGAAAAACGCCCCGCACAGCAAGCCGTAAACCGGCAACTTGGCCGAACAGCTCATGAACGGCGTGAGCATGACCGTCATCTTGCGGTCGTGCTCGGATGGGAGCGTACGGGTCGACATGATAGCCGGCACGGTGCAGCCAAAACCGACGAGCATGGGCACAAAGCTGCGGCCCGACAGGCCAAAGCGACGCAACACCTTATCCATGACAAAGGCGACGCGCGCCATGTAGCCCGAGTCCTCCAGAATGGAGAGGAACAAAAAGAGCACGACGATAATCGGCAGGAAGGTCAGCACACTGCCCACGCCCGTAAGCACGCCGTCGACAGCCAGCGAGCGCACCACGTCGTTGGTACCGAACGCCTTGAGGCCCGCATCAGCCGAGGCGATGATGGCAGCGATACCGTCCTCCATGAGTCCCTGCAACGCCGCGCCGATCACGCCAAACGTCAGCCAAAAGACGAGACCCATGATCACCAGAAACGCCGGAATGGCTGTGTAACGACCTGTCAGGATGCGGTCAATCTTGACGGAGCGCACGTGCTCGCGGCTCTCGTGCGGCTTGACGACGCAACGCCCGCACACGTCGCCGATAAAGCTAAAGCGCATGTCGGCCAGCGCGGACAGGCGGTCGGTGCCGGCCTCGCCCTCCATCTGGGTGATGATGTGCTCGATAGCGTCGAGCTCGTTGCGATCCAGGTGAAGCGCCTCGGTCACCAGCTCGTCGCCTTCAACCAGCTTGGTCGCCGCAAAGCGCACCGGGATGTGCGCCGTCACGGCATGGTCCTCGATCAGGTTAGCAATACCGTGGATGCAGCGATGCAGCGCACCGCCGTCCGGACCGTCGGGCGCGCAAAAGTCCAGGCGACCGGGACGCTCGCGGAACCGTGCCACGTGCAGGGCGTGGTCCACCAGCTCGCCGATGCCCTCGTTGCGGGCAGCGCTAATGGGGACAACGGGCACGCCCATCAGGCTCTCGAGCAAGTTGACGTCCACGGCGCCGCCGTTGGCGGTCACCTCGTCCATCATGTTGAGCGCGATGACCATAGGACGGTCGAGCTCCATGAGCTGCAGTGTCAGGTACAGGTTACGCTCGATGTTGGTAGCGTCAATGATGTCGATGATGGCGTCCGGACGCTCGTCGAGGATGAACTGACGGCTCACGACCTCTTCGCCTGTGTACGGCGACAGGGAGTAAATGCCAGGCAGGTCGGTAACGCTCGCCTCGGGATGGTTACGGATGGTGCCATCTTTGCGGTCGACCGTCACGCCGGGAAAGTTACCGACGTGCTGGTTGGAGCCCGTCAGCTGGTTGAATAACGTGGTCTTGCCGCAGTTTTGGTTGCCGGCGAGGGCAAAGTGCAGCGGCGCGCCCTCGGGCACGGCCGTCTTTGCCGCACGGGGCGAATACGTCCCCTCGCCCAGGGCCGGATGCTCCGTCGTGCCGATTGCGGCGTTAGCGCGCGGACCCGTATCGGTGTCGTGAATACCCACGAGCTCGATGCGAGCGGCATCGTCCTTGCGCAGTGTCAACTCGTAGCCACGCAGGCGGATCTCGAGCGGATCGCCCATGGGGGCGTACTTCATCATGGTGACTTCGGTGCCCGGCGTTAGGCCCATGTCCAAAATATGCTGTCGGAGTGCCTGATCGTCCGATGCCACCGATGCGACAACGGCGTCCTTTCCAATCTCGAGTGTATCGAGCTTCACGTCCGTGTTCCTCCCCCGGCGCCCACAGGGCGTTGTATTTATGTTCACCATGGCTAACCGTTTGCCATGGCTAACCAATTGTAACCATGCATGATAGCGCGAACATGCAACGATGTTCAATCAGCAAATTGGCGCAATGGGGACAGGCAGGAGAGTTCAGGGCCATAGTTTCCCGATGAGGCCTCTCGGGGAAACTACATCCCAGAATTCCGGCTCGAAACGGGATATGGTTTCCCAAACAGGCCTCTTACGGAAAATGCATCCCGGAATCCCCGCTCGAAACGGGACGCGCTTTCCCAGTCGAGGCCCTATGGGAAACTGCGTCCCACCTTGAAAGGCAAAACTGGGGCGCAGTTTCCGGGCGGGGCATCAAAAACGAAGTTGCGGTGGAATAGTTCCTGGATGGGCTGGTTGATGCCCCAGATAGGAACTATTTCACCGCAAGTTATTGAAGGGCTTGGATGCCGGGACTCTTACAGATGGCGCTCCAGGAAGCGGAAGGCTAGGCGAATCCAGGGGCGGACTGCCACCTGCTTGTCCTCGTTGTCGACCGCGGTGTTGGCATTGCCGAGCGAAAGGCCGTGACCACCCTGGTCGAAGACGTGCATCTCGCAAGCGACGCCCTCCTCGGCCATGCGCTGCGCAAACGGGTAGACCTGCGCGATCGGCGCCGTCTTGTCGTCGGACACGCCCCACACAAAGGTCGGTGGCATCTGACGCGAAACATGCGTGGTGGGGCAGATGTCGGCCAGGTGCTCGTCAGTTGCCTCGCCGCCTGTCACCATCGACAGGTAGTCGTTGAGCAAATCGCGCCCCGTCTTGCCGCCCGTCTTGGGCACACGCAAGTCAATGCGCGGATCGCGCGTCTGCATGTCGCGCACATAGGCAAAGTCGAGCAATGGATAGCCCAGCACCACGGCATCGGGACGAATGTCGTCCGGACGCGCCCCGGCAAGTGCCGCAAAGGGGCCGGTCTTCCACTGTGTTGCCAGCGAGGCGCAAATCATGCCGCCAGCAGAAAAGCCCACGACGCACACGCGCTTAGGATCGACATGCCACTCGTCGGCGTTGGCGCGCACCGTGGCGACCATCTTGGCAAGATCTGCCTGGGGGTGCGGAAAGCTCACGTCACCCGTAGAACTCGTGACATAGTTGAGCACAAAGGCCTGGTAACCGTGATCCAAAAACGCAAACGCCACAGGATCCTGCTCATGCGGAGCGATATGCGTAAACGCACCTCCGCCACAGATAATCACCGCGGGGCGGCGGCCATTGGGCTTGTCGGGCAGCGGCTCGGCACCCAGATACGTAAACGTCGCCGGATAATCCTCGGTCGGCTCCTCGCCCCACAGCGCATGGTTCTCGACAATCATATGTGCTCCCTTCGCGCAAATTATGCGCCCTTGTTTTTCGCCTTCAAGCGTACCCCACTTGAACCCGTGGCGCAGAAACACTCCGGCAATAAGTTTCCCTTCAACTGATATATCACATAATCCCAGTTCAGAGGTATCGTTGAGCAGCGTAGAATAGGGGCGTTGACCAAGCCGCGAAACACATGTGAAACGTTTCCGGCAAACCAAACGCGCGATATGCGCCTATTTAAGTTGGAGGCAACTATGGGTCTGCTCGATTCGCTTAAGTCCACCTTCACCTCGACCGGCGAGGCGTCCGTTCCGCCCGCAGCAAGCTTCGCTACCCGCGAAGGCGTCATCTATGCCCCCGTCAACGGCGTGCTCGTCAACCTGAACGAGGTTCCCGACGAGACGATCGCCTCGGGCATGCTTGGCCAGGGCTATGGCATCGAGCCCATTACCGGCACCATCTATGCGCCCGCCAACGGCCGCATCGGTGCCACCACTGTCACCAACCACTCCATCGGCATGATCACCGAGGACGGCCTGCGCGTGTTCATCCATGTTGGCCTGGGCACCGTGGAAATGAACGGCAAGGGTTTTGCCCGCTTTGTCGAGATGGGCGATGTGGTCAAGGCAGGCCAGCCGCTCATCAGCTTCGACCGCGAGGCCATTAAGGCCGCTGGTCACGAGGACATCGTGACCGTCATCGTCTCCGAGCTCGATCGTCTTAAGAGCATCGACCATGTCGGCGAGTCTGGAACGCTTATCGGCGGCAACCCGCTCGTCAAGCTTGGCGACCCGCTGCTGGTTGCCAAGACCAAGTAGCCAGGCCCCACGCCACACAGCCAAAAGGC
>CABSUD010000136.1:0-4649 GCA_902480795.1 uncultured Collinsella sp.
TTCCGTAACTGGACCACCTCGCTCGGCGCCGTCATCACGATTTTCCTTTCGCTGTTTATCATCGGCCTGTTCATCATGGGCTCTGCGATGCTGAACTCCGTGATCGGTACCGTCGAGGATCAGGTTGTCATCAACGCGTTCATTAGTGATGACGCCGATCAGGCCGATGTTCAGGCTTTTGAGGCCGAGCTTAAGACGTGGAATAACGTCAAGTCCGTGACCTATAAGGACAAGGACGACGCGCTGGCCGAGTATACGAGCAAGATGTCGGGCAACGCCGACGCCACCATGAGCGCGCTCGATGGCCAGAACCCGCTGCCGGCTTCCTTCGCTATTGAGATGGACGATCCGTCCAAGGTCGAGAGCACGGCAAAGAAGCTCAAGAAGGATGCCGATTTCCAGAAGATCGCGGATGACGGCGACGTCAACGCGAGCGTGCTGTACGGCCAGGAGGAAGTGAGCCGCCTGTTCCAGGTGACCAACTACATCCGCATCGCCGCCGTGGTGCTCGTTGGTCTTCTGACCTTTATCGCATTCATCTTCATCAACAACACGATTCGCCTGTCCATCACGGCGCGTCGTCGTGAGATTGCGATTATGCGTCTGGTCGGCGCCAGCAACGGCTTCATTCGTGGCCCGTTTATCACCGAGGGCGTGCTGCAGGCCATTTTGGGCTCGCTGCTTTCCATCGGCGTTCTGGAGCTGCTGCGCAATTTGATGATTCCGCGTCTGCAGGAGAGCATCGGCTGGATGTCGTTTGCCCTGCCGATGCAGTACTACCTGGTGACCTATGCTGCGCTGATTCTGGTCGGCGTGATTATCGGTCTCTTTGGTTCTGCCATCGCCATGCGCCGCTACCTGCGCGTGTAAGCATGCCTGGAATTCACCCCTTCCAACGGGTCGTCTCTTATGGGGCGGCCCGTTTTTTGATCCCTAGGGGACGAAGGAAACGAATCATCGTAGCGCTGGTCTATCTATGTGATCCGTTTTCCTTCATCCCCTAGGGATCATTTGGGTAGACTCTTGGGATGTAAACGGCAATCGATAGTTAGGAGGCGCCATGGGGCGCAATAACAAGCATAAGCGTGGAGCTCGCAATCGGCGCGGGCCGGTGCGCAGCGAACGCCGTCCGAGCCTGACCGGGCGCGTGCAGCTCCATGAGCACAGTGCCTATGTCATAACCGAGAATGGCGACTACAAGGTCATGGGCCGCGGCAAGCGCGAGATTATGGATGGCGATACCGTTGCCGTGAGCATTAAGAACAGCCCGCACGGTGAGCGGCGCGCCGTGATCGAAGGCGTGGTTGAGCGCGCAGCCATAAGCGTGGTGGGTACGTACCAGACCGCCGGTCCGCTCGGTGTGATCGAGCCGCTCGATTCGCGTCTGAAGGCTGACTTCTTCATTCTGCCTGAGGATACCTCGGCGGATCGTCTGGGCGTTCACCCGGGTGATGCTGTTGTCGCGCGCATTTTGACCTACCCGACGCGCCTGGAATCGGGCGCTGTGACGATCGAACGCCGCATTGGCGGAGATGACGCGCCCGATTTGGGCGTTCAATATGTGATGGCGCGTTACGGCTATACCGATAGCTATCCCGAGGCCGCGCTGGACGAGGCCGAGGGGCTTTCGCTCGATGTGTCCGCGGCGCTTAAGGACCCGCTCCGCCGCGATCTGCGCGACCGCTTTGTCATCACGATCGACCCGGTCGACGCACGCGACTTTGACGATGCCGTTTCGTTGGAACGCACGCCCGAGGGTGGCTACAGGCTGGGTGTGCATATCGCCGACGTTTCACACTATGTGGCTTGGGACGGGCATATCGATCTTGAGGCTCGTCATCGTACGACATCGGTGTATCTGGCCGATCGCGTGCTTCCCATGCTGCCCGAACGCCTGTCCAATGATCTGTGCTCGCTTCGCCCTGACGAGGACCGTCTTGCGTTTACCGTCGATATCGAGCTCGATGCGCAGGGTCGCGTGCGGCATTACGATCCGTATCCCAGCGTGATTCGCTCGCGTGTGCGTATGGACTATGACGGCGCCGAGGCGCTGCTGGTACGTGCCGGCGCGGTGGAGTATTCGGTGCTGGAGGGTGCGGCCGAGGATGTTGCGGCTGCCGAGGCCTCGCGCGAGGAAGCGCTTGAGCGCGGTCTTGCGTGCGAGGAGGCCGCCCGCGGCTACAACGTCGACCTCGGCGATTTCCTTGTCGCCGCCAACGAACTCGCCGAACTTCGCCGTCGCATTCGTCGCGCCCGCGGCTCAGTCGATTTTGACACGGCCGAGATCCGCGCTCTATTGGATGAGGATGGAGTGCCCGTGCAGATTGTGGCGCGTGAGCGTTCGTGTGCCACGTCGCTTATCGAGGAAGCTATGCTGCTCGCCAACGAGTGCGTTGCAGAGTGGCTGGCAGACCGTGATATCGAGGCCTGCTATCGCGTGCATGAGGATCCGAGCCCCGATAGCCTGCACGGTGCTGCCGTTGCGCTGGCGCAGCTAGGCATCATCGACGATCGCCGTGCTGCCGGTATTGCCCTGGGGAGCCCCGATGAGCTGCAGGCTGCAGTTGATGCTGCCGCCGGTACGGCCAACGCACCGCTCGTTAACACGCTGCTTCTGCGCAGCATGCAGCGCGCGCTGTACAAGCCGCGCAACGAGGGCCACTTTGCGCTCGCCGCGCCGTGCTACTGTCACTTTACGAGTCCCATTCGTCGCTACCCCGATCTGGTGGTGCATCGCGTACTCAAGCTGCAGCTGGCCTACGAGCGGCTCGGCGGCAAGGACGCCCTGGTTCGTACGCCGCGGCTGATCGGCAAGGGGCGCGAGTCGCTGCCGCGCATTCTGCCGCAGATCTGCCGCGCATGCAGCGATGCCGAACGCGCGGCAGATGCCGCCAGCCATGCGACGCAAAAGATCAAGATTGCCCAGTACTATGAGGACCGTCTGGGCGAGCGCTATGCCGGAACCGTCTCGTGGGTTAGCAGCATGGGCCTCTTTGTGCGCTTGGACCTAACGCAGGTCGAAGGCTTGGTTTCGATCAAGAGTCTGGGCAACGAGTGGTTCGAGTTCGACGAGGACGCGCTCACGCTCACGGGTGCCGACACGGGCACCCGTTACGAGCTGGGGCAGCGCGTGATTATCGAGGTCTCGCGCGTCAATACCACGCGTGGACACTTGGACTTTAAGCTTATCCATTAGCTAAATCCCGACTCGTGGCGAGAGAGCGGAGGGCGGTCTTTCGGGGCCGCCCTCCGCATTTGAATAGTGGCTACCTTGCCGTCTGCTCGGCCGCCCGCTTACCTGCTATTTGAGAGGTAAAACCTACCAAAATAAACCTGTCCCTTTTGGCAGGTTTACAAGAAAGCGGGGATGAGATGGCGACGGTGTACGGGTATGCGCGGGTGAGTTCGCGCGATCAGAATCTGAATCGGCAGCTGGATGCGCTGGGCGCCTATGGCGTGGGCTCAGCGAATATTTATGCCGACCATGCGAGCGGCAAGGACTTCGATCGACCGCGTTATCGCGAGCTGCTGCACGTCCTGGGAGACGGGGACGTGCTGGTGGTGCTTTCTATCGACCGACTTGGCCGTAATTACTCCGAGATTCTTGAGGAATGGCGACGCATTACCAAGGAACTCGGGGTTGCCATTGTGGTGTTAGACATGCCATTGCTTGACACGCGCGCTAGGGCCAGCGGCGCGCCGGATGTGACCAACGTCCTGATTGCCGATATTGTGCTGCAACTGCTGAGCTACGTGGCGCAGGTGGAGCGCGAGAATATCCATCGGCGCCAAGCGGAGGGAATTGCAGCGGCGCGGGCGCGAGGGGTCCGTTTCGGTCGACCTCGCAAGCCGTGCCCTCCTCAGTTTGAGCTGGTGCGCGATAGCTATGAGGCAGGCGATATTACCCGCAGCCAGGCAGCAAAGTGCCTGGGCGTGTGCGTGGGGACGTTCGATCGCTGGATGCGCGAGGCGGGGTAGGGGTTTGCGTCGCTTTGTCGCTTCCTGTTGCGATTCAAATTTTGATACGGTGACGATGCCATTTGGGGCTACACTCGCTGATATTCAAAAAAGGAGGTTGGCCCTTGGCGCGAGTAAAACAAATAATCGGATTGACCGCGATCGTTCTGTTCGCTGCAACGCTGGCGGGCATCTGGGTGCTGACGGAGCAAAATGCGGTGGAGACGTCGTTGCTGAGCGAGTCCACCGCGCGTGTGGTGGAGGGTCAGGCCACGGGCGTTCAGGCTGCCGATGCCACGGGCGAAGCCCAGACGGAGAACGGAATGACCGGGGGCACCGATTCGGCTGCCTCGAATGTCCGGTCTGGCCGACTTGCTTCCATTCGCATGTGGGTGGGCACGAACGTCCGTCGCGTTGCCCATACCGTAGAGTTTTTCTTCGTCGGATTATTCGCCTCGGTGGTCGTGGTTTGCTTTTCCAGGCGTCCGTGGAACGTATGCTCCCGTTGCGTGCCCGTATTGCTCTTTTGCGCCGCCTGCTCCGTTGGCGATCAGGTACATAAGATCTTTGTTCCCGGCAGGCATTTCGACGTTATCGACTTAGGATTCGATGCTGCGGGCTATGTCACCGCCATGCTGTTGGTATTGCTGGCGGCGGCGTTGGTGCGCCATGCGACTCGGCCGATCGGCGCC
>CABSUD010000137.1:0-4634 GCA_902480795.1 uncultured Collinsella sp.
AGCGCGAGCACTCAAAGACCGACCGTCGTCGCGTACACGTCACGGTGACCGACAAAGGATTCCAGGTTATCGAAATCAAACGTCGGGAATTCGAGGACCGCACCGCGGCCTTCCTCGAGCAGCTTGGCGAAACAGATACCCAAGAGATGGTGCGCCTTCTTAGACGTGCCAACGAAATTATCGACCGCAATCAAGAAAGGAGAGATGCCGAGTGAGGATTCTCAAGCTCTTTAAAAAGCATGTCCTGGCACTGTTCGCAGCTATCGTACTTATCGTAATCAGCTGCAACGCCGATCTGGCACTGCCTACCTATATGAGCGACATCGTCGACGTGGGCGTGCAGCAAGGCGGCATCGCGTCGCCCGTACCCGACACCATCCGCGCCGAATCGCTCGACGACCTTGAACTCTTTATGAGCACCAAGGACGCCAAAGCTGTGGAGGCCGTGTTTAGCAAGGCTGACAAAAATGGCATTCGAACGTATAAGGGTACCGAGGAAGAGCGTGCCGATGGAGGCAAGATTGCCGACATTATGAGCCTGCCCGAAACTGTCGTCCTTTCGCTCAACCAGGGCATTGACGCCGACTCCATGGGCGACATGATGGGCTCGTCCAGTGAGAAAGACAACAACGCTGCCCAGGCCATGCCCACCCCCGAGCAGATGGCAGCGATGACGCCCGAGCAGCTCGCCGAGATGCAGCAGAAGGCCGCGGCGGCGCAAAACATGCAAAAGCAGATTGATGCCGACGGCGGCAAGATCACCATGAAGAGCCTGCGCCTGGGTGTCGAGGGCGGCCTAATCGACCAGGGCAAGCTCGTCGAGGGCGCCAACCAAATGGCGGACAAAATGGGCTCCATGTCGGGCTCCATCGTCACCCAGCGCGCCGTGAGCTATGTGCAGGACGAGTACAAGGCACAGGGCATCGACCCCGCCGACGTGCAGAACGCCTACCTGAGCCGCATGGCGACCACGATGTTTGGGCTGTGCCTCGTGTCGCTCGTCGCCACCATCCTGACCGGTGCCGTGGCTTCGCGCACCGCCTGCTCCATCGCCCGCGACCTGCGCCGCGAGACCTTCAACAAGGTTATGCACTTCTCGCCAGCCGAGGTGGGCAAGTTTAGCCAGGCCTCGCTCATCACCCGCTGCACCAACGACATTCAGCAGATCCAGATGGCCGCAACCCTGTTTATCCGCATGTGCCTGATGGCCCCCGTCATGGGCATCGTCGCCGTCATGCGCGTCCTGGCCAACCATACCGGTCTGGAGTGGACCATCGCCGTGGCCATTATCGCGGTTTCGGCCGTTGTCGGCGTGCTCATGGGCCTCACCATGCCCAAGTTCAAAAAGATGCAGAGCTTTGTGGACCGCGTGAACCTTACCGCCCGCGAGCTGCTCGACGGCCTTATGCCCATCCGCTCGTTCAACCGCGAGGAGCATGAGCTCGAACGTTTTGACAAGGCGTCGCTCGACCTGATGACTACGCAGCTCTACACCAACCGCGCCATGAGCTTTATGATGCCGCTCATGATGCTCGTCATGAACTGCATCACCGTGCTTATCGTCTGGTTTGGCGCGCAGGGCGTGTCCGACGGCGTGATGCAGGTCGGCAACATGATGGCGTTTATCTCCTATACCATGCAGATCGTCATGGCGTTTATGATCCTCACCATGGTTTCGGTCATCCTGCCCCGTGCCGAGGTCGCAGCCGAGCGCGTAGAAGAGGTCATCACTTGCCCCACGAGCATCAACGACCCTGCCTCGCCCAAACTGCCCGCAGCCAGCGCGCCGCGCGGTGAGCTCACCTTCCGCGACGTGAGCTTCCAGTACCCCGATGCCCGCGCCGATGTCATCAGCGGCGTAAACTTCACCACGCACGCCGGCCAGATGCTTGGCATTATTGGCTCCACGGGCTCGGGCAAGTCCACGCTCGTGCAGCTGATTCCGCGCCTGTACGACGTCACGGGCGGCAGCATTTCGCTCGACGGCATCGACGTGCGCGACATGACCCTTTCCGAGCTGCGCCACCGCATTGGTTACATTCCGCAGCAGGGTCGCCTGTTCTCGGGCACCGTTGAGAGCAACCTCAAGTTTGCCGGCGACATGGTGAGTGACGAGGATATGCGCCAGGCAGCACGTGTCGCCCAGGCGGAGGACTTTATTGCCGAGCGCGAGGGCGGCTACGACTCCCCCATCAGCCAGGGCGGCTCCAATGTTTCAGGCGGCCAGCGCCAGCGCCTGGCCATCGCCCGCGCGTTGGCCAAAAAGCCCGAGGTTGTAGTGTTCGATGATTCGTTTAGCGCGCTCGACTACAAGACCGACGCGCGCCTGCGCGAGGAGCTCGCCAAAAACGTCACCGACGCCGCGCTCGTGGTCGTGGCCCAGCGCATCGCGACTATCATGCACGCCGACCAGATCATCGTGCTCGACGACGGTCACGTGGTGGGCACCGGTACGCACGAGGAGCTGCTGCACAGCTGCCCGGCGTACCTGGAGATCGCACAGTCGCAGCTTTCCGCCGAGGAGCTGGGGCTTACCCAAGAAGAGATTGCAGCCGTCATGGAAGGAGGCGAGCGCTAATGGCAGACGAGACCAAGACTCAGATTCCCAAACCCACCCGCCAGCGTGGCCCCATGGGTCGTATGGGTGGCATGCGCCGTGGCGAAAAGGCCAAGGACTTTAAGGGCACCATGAGGCAGCTGCTCGGCTATATCGGCCAGCACAAGATTGCCGTGTTTGCCGCCGTCGCCTTTGCCGTATGCTCGGTCATCTTTAACATTGTGGGGCCCAAGGTGCTCGGCCAGGTTACCACCAAACTGTTCGAGGGCCTGGTTGCCAAGGTCAACGGTACCGGCGACGTTGACTTTGACTGGATCGCCAAGACGCTCGGCTTTTTGCTCTGCCTGTATCTGGCGAGCTCTGTCTGCAGCCTCATCCAGGGCTGGCTCATGACCGGCGTCACGCAAAAGATTTGCTACCGCATGCGCAAGGAGATCGCCGCCAAGATCGCCGTCGTTCCGATGAGTTACTTCAACGGCCACAGCAAGGGAGACGTGCTCAGCCGCATCACCAACGACGTCGATACGCTGGGTCAGTCGCTCAACCAGAGCGTGACACAGCTCATCACGTCGGTGACGCAGATTATCGGCGTGCTCGTCATGATGCTTTCGATCAGCCTGCCGCTTACCGGCGTCACCGTGCTCACGCTGCCGGCCGCCGCGATTATCCTGACCGTGATGATTCACTTCTCGCAACCGTACTTCCGCGAGCAGCAGCAGGTTCTGGGCGCCGTCAACGGCATTATCGAGGAGGACTTTGCCGGCCAGAACGTTATTCAGGTGTTCGACCGCGCCGAGGCCTCAATCGAGGAGTTCGACCGTCAAAACGACCGCCTCTTTATTAGTGGCTGGCGTTCGCAGTTCCTGTCGGGCCTGATGATGCCGCTTATGAGCTTGGTGGGTAACATGGGTTACGTGGGCGTCGTCGTGGTGGGTGCGCAGCTCGCGCTGACCGGCAATGCCACGCCCGGCGACATCCAGAGCTTTATCCAGTACGTGCGCAACTTTACGCAGCCGGTGCAGCAGCTGGGCAACGTGAGCAACACGATGCAGTCGATGGCCGCCGCCACCGAGCGCGTGTTTGAATTCCTGGCCGCGCCCGAGGAGGAGCAGAAGGCCGACGCGCAGATTCCCGAGAAGCGCCCCGGCCACGTGGAGTTCGACCATGTCAAGTTTGGCTACACGCCCGACAAGACCATCATCCACGACTTTAGCTGCGAGGCGCAGCCCGGCCAAACCATTGCCATCGTCGGCCCCACCGGCGCCGGCAAGACCACGCTCATTAAGCTGCTGCAGCGCTTTTACGACGTGGACGGCGGTTCGCTGCGCGTCGAAGGCGTCGACGTGCGCGACTGGGACCGCGCGGCGCTGCGCGGCGAGTTTGCCATGGTGCTGCAGGACACCTGGCTGTTTAACGGCACCATCCGCGAGAACATCCGCTACGGACGCCCCGATGCGACCGATGCCGAGGTCGAGGCCGCCGCACGCGCCGCACGCTGCGACCACTTTATCCATACGCTCGCCGGTGGCTACGACTTTATGATCAACGAGGAGGGCACTAACCTGTCGCAGGGTCAGCGCCAGCTCGTGACCATCGCCCGCGCCATTTTGGCCGACCGCCCGGCGCTGATTCTGGACGAGGCGACCTCCAACGTGGATACCCGCACCGAGGAGCTCATCCAGCGCGCCATGGATGCGCTGATGCAGGGCCGCACGAGCTTTGTCATCGCGCACCGCCTGTCCACGATCCGCAACGCCGACGTGATCTTGGTAATTCGCGACGGCGACATCGTCGAGAAGGGTACACACGACGAGTTGCTCGCCCAGGGCGGCTTCTACGCCGACCTGTACAACTCGCAGTTCGACGAGGCGGCGTAACAACCGGCGGCAAACAACCGCAATGCCCAGAAAACGGGGACGCAGGACAATCTGCGCCCCCATTTTTTCGTCCACGGCACTCGAATTAGCTCTCTTGGGGCCCGATTGACAGCCCCTTCCGGACCCTATGGCCAAAAAAGGTCAAATATGAGTACTGTTACATTTTTAGTAGCAGCCAAAACCGCCTCAAATGACCTTTT
>CABSUD010000138.1:0-4588 GCA_902480795.1 uncultured Collinsella sp.
GTTATTCACTTATTCATTAAGGAGGTAGCAGCCGCTATGGATGCCAAATTAACGATAGTCGACGTAACCGGATCGACCAATGATGACCTGCTCGAAGCAGGAAAACAGGGTGCGCCGCACGGCGCAGGACTTGCCGCTCGAGCCCAAACGGCAGGACGCGGCCGACGCGGCCACAAGTGGGACTCAACCGCCGGCAACCTGTTGCTCTCGATTGTCCTACGTCCACGTGTTGATCCCACCAAGTACTCTGGTCTTGCCGCCGTCAGCGGCCTAGCGGTGCTCGAGGCGCTCGAAAAGCAGGGTCTTGCAAACGAGATTGGCCTCAAATGGCCCAACGACCTGGTCGCGCGAGGACGCAAGCTCGGCGGCATTCTGGTCGAGGCGGCTCGCGACAACAAAGGCATGCCCTTCGCTGTCTGTGGCATTGGCGTCAATGTGAACTATGTGCCTTCGGAGGTTCCCGATGGCGGCCTGCCGGCAATCGGTCTCTCGGATCTCAACGAGAACGTTCCCTCCGTCGATGTGCTCCTCGATGAGGTCTATCACGCAGTTATAGACGCTGTAGATGCGTGGGCAGAGCGTCTCAACGCCATGGAAGAAAACGCCGGACCGCTCGCGCCCGTCCACGGCGAATATATCGCTCGTCTCAATTGGATTGGAGAGCGCGTTATCGCCCGTTCCTCTGCCGGTGACGAGCTGGCGCGTGGCATCTTTAAAACCGTCGATGCCTTTGGTCGCGCATGTATCGAAACGGAAGGCGGCTTGCGATCCTTCCATTTTGAGGAGGCATCGCTGCGTCCCTTGAGCGAATAGGGCGCTGCAGCCACCTACTCGGCAGCAATGCCCGGCAGTCCAAACCATTATTCAAAACAAAAGAGCCCCGCTACCAACATGGCAGCGGGGCTCTGTAAGCTATGAGCGATATCGCTTAGAGCTTGATGTCGATGTCGACGCCAGCGGGGAGGTCGAGACGCATGAGCGAATCAACGGTGCCCGAGGTGGGGTCGAGGATGTCGATGAGGCGCTTGTGAGTGCGCATCTCGAACTGCTCACGGGAGTCCTTGTTCACGTGCGGCGAGCGGATAACCGTGTACAGGTTGCGCTCGGTGGGCAGGGGGACAGGACCGGAAACGCGAGCGCCGGTCTTCTGAGCGGTCTCGACGATGAGCTTCGCGGACTGATCGACGACCTCGTGATCATAGCCCTTGAGGCGAATGCGGATCTTCTGGGTAGCCAACTTAAACCTCCAAAGAGTGCGAGAGATGTTCTCGCGGATTACGTAACAGGGAGCTCGAACTTAGGCGTTCTTGCTCATGACCTCGTCCACGATGGACTTGGGCGCGGGCTCATAAGAGTCGAACTGCATCGTGTAGGATGCACGGCCCTGGGTCTGGGAGCGAAGGTCGGTAGCGTAACCGAACATCTCGCCCAGCGGCACCTTGGCACGGATGAGCTTGCTGTTCTTGCGATCCTCCATGCCCTCGATCTTGCCGCGGCGACCGGAGAGGTTGCCCATAACGTCGCCCATGTACTGCTCGGGGGTCTCGACCTCGACAGCCATGATCGGCTCGAGCAGCTGCGGATCGGACTTCTTGAGGGCGTCCTTGATAGCCATAGAACCGGCGATCTTGAAGGCGGCCTCGGAGGAGTCGACCTCGTGGTAAGAACCGTCGAACAGGGTGACCTTAACGTCGAGGACCGGGAAGCCGGCGATAACACCGGTGTTCAGGGCCTCCTGGATGCCCTTGTCGATGGACGGGATGTACTCCTTGGGCACGACGCCGCCGACGATAGCGTTGACGAACTCGTAGCCGAAGCCCTCCTCCATCTTCTCGAGCTTGATGACGGCGTGGCCGTACTGACCGCGACCGCCGGACTGACGGACGAACTTGCCCTCAGCCTTCTCGACGTCGTGACCAGCGGTCTCGCGGTAGGCAACCTGGGGCTTACCGACGTTAGCGTCAACCTTGAACTCGCGGAGCAGACGGTCGACGATGATCTCGAGGTGCAGCTCGCCCATGCCGGCGATGATGGTCTGGCCGGTCTCGTGGTTGGTGGACACCTGGAAGGTCGGGTCCTCCTCGGCGAGCTTGGTCAGAGCCAGGGACATCTTGTCCTGCTCGGCCTTGGTCTTGGGCTCGATGGCAACGTCGATAACGGGCTTAGCGAACTCGATCTTCTCGAGGACGATCTCCTTGCCCTCTTCGCACAGGGTGTCACCAGTGGTGGAGTTCTTGAAGCCGACGCAAGCGACGATGTCGCCGGCGGCAGCGTCGTCACGGTCGATACGCTCGGCGGCGTTCATCTCGAGGATGCGGCCGAGGCGCTCGCGCTGACCGTTGGAAGCGTTGATCACGTAGGAGCCGGACTCGGCGCGACCGGAGTAAACGCGGACATAGGTGAGCTTACCGACGAACGGGTCAGTCATGATCTTGAAGACCAGGCCGGAGAAGGGCTCGTCGAAGGAAGGATGACGCTCGATCTCCTCGCCGGTGTCCGGATCGGTACCGGTGACGGCCTCAACGTCGAGCGGGCTGGGCAGGTAGTCGACGACAGCGTCGAGCAGCTCCTGGACGCCCTTGTTCTTGTAGGCGGAGCCCACGAAGACGAGGTTGAGCTCGTTGGCCAGAACACCCTTGCGCAGAGCAGCCTTGAGCTCCTCGACGGTGAAGTCCTCCTCCATGAGGATCTTCTCCATGAGCTCGTCGTCAAAGCTGGCAGCAGCGTCAAGGAGCTCCTCGCGCTTGGTGGCAGCGATGTCGGCGAACTCAGCCGGGATCTCGTCCATCGGCTCGGGGTAGGTCATGCCCTTGTCGTCGGCCTTGAAGTCCCATGCGGTCATGGTAACGAGGTCGATAACGCCCCAGAAGTTGTCCTCGGCGCCCATCGGGACCTGAGCGGCCACGGCGTTAGCGTCGAGACGATCCTTCATGGTCTCGATAGCGTTGAAGAAGTCAGCGCCCACGCGGTCATACTTGTTGATGAAGGCGATGCGGGGGACGTTGAAGGTAGAAGCCTGACGCCAAACGGTCTCAGACTGGGGCTGAACGCCGGCAACGGCGTCGAAGACGGCGACAGCGCCATCGAGGACGCGCAGGCAGCGCTCGACCTCGGCGGTGAAGTCAACGTGGCCCGGGGTGTCGATGATCTGGATGCGGTAGTCCTTACCGTCCTTGTTCCAGAAGCACGTGGTAGCAGCGGAGGTAATGGTTACGCCGCGCTCCTGCTCCTGAACCATCCAGTCCATGGTGGCAGCGCCCTCATGGACCTCACCGATCTTGTGGGTCTTACCGGTGTAGTAAAGAATACGCTCGGTCGTGGTGGTCTTACCGGCATCGATGTGGGCCATGATGCCGATGTTACGGGTATCGGAAAGCTTGTACTTAGGCTTAGCCATGTTAGTTCCTTACCTTAACTTACCAACGATAGTGAGAGAACGCGCGGTTGGCCTCGGCCATCTTGAAGACGTCCTCACGCTTCTTGACGGAAGCGCCAAGACCGTTGGAGGCGTCGAGGATCTCGTTAGCGAGACGCTCGGCCATGGTCTTCTCCTTGCGAGCGCGGGAGAAGTTGACGATCCAGCGGATACCCAGAGCGGTGGAACGACGGGAGTTGACCTCCATCGGGACCTGATAGGTAGCGCCACCGACACGCTTGGGCTTGACCTCGAGCGTGGGCTTGACGTTGTCCATAGCCTTCTTGAAGGTGGCGAGAGCGTCGCCGCCCTCGGACTTCTCGGCAACGATCTCGAAAGCGGTGTAAACGATGCGCTCAGCGGTGGCCTTCTTGCCGTCAAGAAGGACCTTGTTGATGAGCTGAGTCACCAGGCGGTTGTTGTAAACGGCGTCAGGCTGAACCTCACGACGATTAGCTGCTGCACGACGCGGCATGTGAAATCTCCTTAAGTGTCTACCGTGCGGCGCTTAGGCGGCACACGGCGAAAGTATCAAAACGTTATCTGGCTTATTTGGCCTTGGGGCGCTTAGCACCGTACTTGGAGCGGGCCTGCATACGGTTCTGGACCGGAGCAGCGTCGTAGGCGCCACGGATGACGTGATAACGGACACCAGGGAGGTCACGGACACGACCGCCGCGGACGAGCACGATGGAGTGCTCCTGCAGGTTGTGGCCCTCACCCGGGATGTAAGCAGTAACTTCGATACCGTTGACAAGGCGAACACGGGCAACCTTACGAAGAGCCGAGTTCGGCTTCTTGGGGCTCGTGGTGAAGACGCGGGTGCACACGCCGCGCTTCTGGGAGTTGTGCTGCAGAGCAGCGTTCTTGGACTTCTTGGGCACGGAACGACGGCCCTGGCGAACCAGCTGGTTAATAGTAGGCAAAGCGTACTCCTTCTCGAATGATTCCAGCTTTCTGTAAAGTGCAACGGCTTGAATCGAGGGGTCAGCATCCCCCTACGAAACACGCAGTTCGATAGGATACGTGCCGTTAGCTGTGTCGTCAACAGACCACGCCGCCGGGCGTATCCCAAAATTGGCACATTTCCGCAAAGCCTACACAAAAGGAATCTCCTTCTGTGCGCGGGGGCGGATCCCCGGCCCGGGCGGTCTGCGGTTTAAGTTTGCTGCT
>CABSUD010000139.1:0-4533 GCA_902480795.1 uncultured Collinsella sp.
CTTTTTGACAGGTTTTGACGATGTCCGGACGAGCGGGTATTATCGAACAGATATTCGATAAGAACATGTGTTTGATGGGAGGACGCGTGGGGCACGAGCGTCACACCTATATCTGCATCGACCTCAAGACGTTTTATGCCAGCGTCGAGTGCGTCGACCGTGGGCTCGATCCGCTCACCACCAACCTGGTCGTTGCCGACGAATCGCGCGGACGCACGACCATCTGTCTCGCTATCACGCAGGCCATGAAGGACTTAGGTATTCACAACCGCTGCCGTCTGTTCGAGATTCCCGACGGCATCGACTGCATCAAAGCAGTGCCACGTATGCAGCACTACATGGAGGTGTCGGCGCAAATCTACGGCATCTATCTGGAATACGTCAGCCCCCAGGACGTACACGTCTACTCCATCGATGAGTGCTTTATCGACGTGACGCCCTATCTGGACCTTTATCACACCGATGCGGAAGGGTTCGCTTGCACGCTGCGCGACGAGGTCTTGGCGCGCACCGGCATCACGGCGACGGTCGGCATCGGCCCCAACCTATTCCAGGCCAAGGTAGCGCTCGATATCACCGCCAAGCACGTACCCAGCCGCATCGGCATACTCGACGACGAGACCTTTCGCAAAGAGATCTGGCCCCATCGTCCCATCACCGATATCTGGGGCATCGGCCCCGGCGTGGCAGCACGACTCGAAAAGTATGGCGTCTACGACCTGATGGGTGTCGCCGCACTCGACGAGAACCTGCTCTACGACGAGCTCGGCGTCAATGCCGAATATCTCATCGACCACGCCTTTGGGCGCGAGCCGACAACCATCGCCGATATCCAAGCCTATCGCCCACAAGCAACTTCGACCACCACAGGACAGGTGCTCTCGAAGGGTTATGCCTACGAGCAAGCCTACACCGTCTTGCGCGAGATGGTCGACAACGCCGTGTTGGACTTGGTCGATAAACACGTGGTCTGCGACAGCATCTCGCTCTTTGTGGGCTACGCGAGCGAGCGAGCCGACATACGCCGCCTCGACGCCAGCGGTACAGCGCAATATGTGGACGGATGCGGGCACCTGCGCTCAAGCACATCGAGTATCGAACCTACCGCAACCGCCGGCCCCGAGCTCGCGCCCCGTGCTCCCAAGCCCGTCCAGCGCGATGACGAACGGCGCCGCCTGGTGCGCGAAGCGCAGGCAATCGATGGCATCTTTGTGGGAGAGCATGGCGGCAAACCGCGCGGTGGCTATGCCGCACTCTTTGCGCACTCCAACGCCTCGCGAAAGCTGCCCGAGCGCACCAATTCGTTTAAGAAGATCATGGGCTATTTCGATGACCTTTGGGCACAAACGGTCGACCCCAAGCGACCGGTCAAGCGTATCAATCTGGGATTTGGCAATCTGGTGCCCGAAGAATTTGCCACCATCGATCTGTTCAGCGATGTCGAGGCCGATGAGCGCGAGCGCGACCTGGCGCGCGCCGTCCTGGCCGTGAAAGGCAAGTACGGCAAGAACGCCCTGGTCAAGGGATTAAGCTTTACCGCCGGCGCCACCGCGCGCGAACGCAACGACCAAGTTGGAGGACACCGTGCCTAAGCCCAAACAACAGCCCGTGCGCCCGCCGACCGCCTTCGAGCGCCTGGCGGACCCCGAGGGCAGACGCCGCGTCGCCGACCCCAACCTCACTGCCAACGGTGCCGTGCGCGCCAACCGCGCCGCACAGTTTATGCCCTTTGCCGCCCTCACGGGATACTACGAACTCGTGCGCAAGCAGGAAATCACCGTCGAGCCAAAACGTGAGCTCACGGAAGAAAAAGCCCTCGAGCTTTCGCAAAAGCTCGAGGGCCTCAAACACGGCGACTTGGTGCGCGTCACCTATTACGATACGTACGGCTATCGCTCCCGCACCGGTATTCTCGACGAGGTACTCCCCGCCTTCAAGCTCCTCAAGCTCAAAGACATCGCCATCGACTTCGACGATATCCAGGACATTGAGCTACGCGGACGAGCCTAGCGACGAGAACGCTTGCGCAAGACGAGAGCAATGCCAAGCACTGCGGCAGCTGCAACCAGCAATCCCAAGACCAGCGTGAGGGTCGAGTCGCCAGCGCGAGGCAGCGAGCCGTCCTTCGGAGTCTTCTTAGCGGTCGTCGTGACGGTGGTCGTGGTGCTGCTCGACTGGTCGTTGCCACCCGTCTGGCTGCCGCCAGGCTGATCGCCGCCACCCGGCTGCGAAGGATCGGTGGGTTCCGTCGGATCCGGAGTACCGGGATCAACCGGATTCTCCGAATTCTCCTTGCGCTGGATCCAGACCTGGCAACCATAGAACGGGTTGGCGGTACCAAGGCACAGACCCTGGTTGGTCACCGCAAAGGTGCGCAGACCATGGTTATACGGATCGTTAAAGCCATTGGTCGTCAGCGTCGTAAAGTTCACGCCGTCCTCGGTCACATACATATCAAAGCCGCGCTCGGCATCGCGCAGGTAACACATGCACGTAAGGACACTCTGCAACTTCTTGAGGTTCTCCTCGCTCAGCAGCTTATCGAGCGCATCCTGAATATCGCTCGGCAGCTCGGTGCCATAGGCATCCTCGTACTGCTGCTTAAGGCTCTCATAGCTATCGAGCATGTCCTGATACTGGTCGGCAAAGGACTTGAAGTACGCGATCTCGCCATCGATCTTCTGGACATAAGCGGCGTCGTCCTCAAAGTCCTGGGACATCGTCGCGGCCTGATCGCAAAGACCGCCCGCGGCATCCTCCAGCGCATCGCTCAGATCGCCAAAGCCCTTAGCAACCTCGGTCTTCTCGTCATCGACATCGACGGCCTTGTTTGAATCATCAACCTCAGCAGCTTCGTTCGAATCATCGACCTCGACGGCCTCGTTTGAATCATCGTCCGCAAGCGTGTTCACGGGAACGATGGGGTCGTCAGGCGATTTCTTGTCGAGCAGGTGATCGAGCAGGTCCCTAAGGCGCTGAACCTGAGAGTCCCACTCCTCGGGCGTCATATCGATAATGTCGCCATTGGAGAACTGGCCGATCGGCTCAAGCAGGCTCGCGGTATCAAAGGTACCGATATACAGCTTGCCGTCGAACTTCTGCATGCGCCAAATGTACTGGTTCTCGTTTCGGCCAAAGCCCGAAGTCAGGCCGGAAATACCGCCCTCGGGGAACATGTCGGTGCGATCGCCAACGACGAGCTCCATGTTCTCGTCCTTGTCCATGCGATAGATGTTAACCGACTGCTCAAGATTGGCATTCACAAACGAGCAGTCAACGCCACCCATGCTGCTCTTGCCGCCCTCTTCGGTGTTGGATTTGTTGAACAGGATGCGCTCGAGGGCAATCTCCTCGTCGTTGTATTCACCGATATAGAGGTAGTCGTTGTAGACGATGAGGTTGGCAGCGCCAGAACGGGTACGGGCAGGATCGATGCCAAAGCAGTACTTTGCACCGTCCGTCTTCTGATCGCCGACAATGGGAGTCCACGAATAGCTGCCGTCGGCATTCTTGTCGCCACGGACCATGGCAAACGACTGCATGGAATTATCATCGGGAGCGTTCTCGGGCGTACCGGTGCAGATGGTCGCATAGAGATGGCCATTGTACGAGACCATATCCCAAATGGCGCCGCCGTAGATGCTGTCCTGATAGCGAATCGCCGGATAGCCAAACAGCGTCTCCGAGTTGGCAATCTCGGTGAAGCTGTCCTGGCCCTTCGAGGGGTCAGACGACGTCAGGATTGTCGACACAAAATTACCGTTCGCGTCTTTACCCACATTACTGATGACGAGCTGGCCATCATGGACGCACATGCCGCGGATACCGGTAGAAATGCCCTGCTTGTAGGCAGCACCGTAATCCTGCATGCTCGAAAGGCCCTGATAGACAACTTTGTACTCATCCGTCTTAGGATCGATCTCGTATACAGCAGGCAGGCCGCCTTTGCCGTCATTGGTCCTGACGCTGCCGCAGAAATAGAGCTTACCCTTATAGCTCACGGCATTGCGGAACAAAGGAGCGACGCCGTTGAGCGATTCAGAGAGTAGCAGCTTGGTCTCACCGGTCTTGGTATTGATCTTGACCAAGATGCCGCCGCTGTCCTTGTCGGCCGTGCCGTCCTCCTTCTGCTGTCCATAGAAGAAGGTACCGTTAAACATGGCCTCCAGCGTCAGGCGCATGGTTTCGACATCAAAGGAATCGCCCAGCGTGCTGTTCATGAGCGTCAGCGTGTTGCCCATCGCCGCATAGCAGGTGCCCACATAAAGCCAGTCACCATAGCTCGCAGCCGCCCAAGTGTAGCTCTGGCCGCGATCGCCTTCGTTGTTGGCCGTATTACCATCGGCGCCCGGAACGGCAACGGCACCGTTACCCTGGTAGTCGACGATGCCATCCGGCTGCGACGTTCCTACCGTAGGATGCGAGAGCTTCTCAAAGGAATACCCATTTCCCGCATTGTAGGTAACGGCACCCGATGCGTCTTCGGCGTGCGCCGGCAGCGGCGATACCAAGATAGCGGCAAGCACTGCCACC
>CABSUD010000140.1:0-4527 GCA_902480795.1 uncultured Collinsella sp.
TGAGATAGCCCAAGCCCAGGTCGTGCAAGGTCTGCAAGCGCGCCTGAACTTTCTTGAGCCCCAGTGTGGCGTCGAGCGCCTCATCCACACTCATATCCATAAGCTGCGGTAACGTAAGCAGGCTCCCGTCCTTGCCCTCGCGATGGATATGCGAGGCGGATTCCGCGTAGCGAGAGCCGCGACATGCGGGACAGACGATCTCGACGTCAGGCAAAAACTGCACGTCGAGCGATATCGAGCCCGTGCCGTCACACGTAGGGCAGCGCAAGGCGCCGGTGTTGTAGCTAAAGGCGCCCGCCTTGTAGCCGGCTGCCTTGGCCTCGGGCGTACGGGCGAAAGCGCGGCGCAGCTCATCATGGATGTCGGCATAAGTCGCTACCGTCGAGCGCACGTTGGCGCCGATGGGCGTAGCGTCAATCAGGTTTGCGCGGGCAATACCCTCGGCATCGACCCAACGTACGTGCCCCGGCAGGCGCTCGCCAGCTGCCTGCGCCTTGAGTGCCGGGATGAGCGTCTCGAGCACCAACGTCGTCTTGCCCGAACCCGAAACACCCGTAACCGCAACCAAGCGACCGCGCGGGATATCGACTTCGAGCGGCTTGACGGTATGGATGGCATCGGTCGCCATGCGGATATGGCCCTGGTCGAACATTTCGTCGTCAGTCACCTGCGGACGCAAGCGCTTGGGCTCGGCGCGCAAAAACGGCGCGATGCGACTGCTCTGCGATTGCTCGACCTCGTCTACCGTACCAGCGGCGATCACATTGCCGCCGCCTGCTCCGGCAACGGGGCCCATCTCGACAAGATAGTCGGCTTCCGCCAGTACGCGCGTATCGTGGTCGACAACAACCACGGTGTTGCCGTCATCCACCAGATCGCGCATCACGCCCACCAGGCCGTCGACATTGGCAGGATGCAAGCCAATCGAGGGCTCGTCCAGTACATAGAGCACGCCCGTCGAGCGATTGCGCACCACGCGGGCGAGCTGGACGCGCTGGCGCTCACCCGTGGAGAGCGTGGCGCCGGCGCGGTCGAGTGAAAGGTAATCGAGACCCAGGTCGACCAGACGACGGGCCGCGCTCAAAAACGAATCGCAGATATCCGCCGCCATGGGCCGCATCTCGGGCGGCAAGGATGCGGGCACCCCGCGCACCCACTCAATCGTCTCGCCCAGCGTCATGGCCGCGGCCTGCGCCAGATTGATACCGCGCACTTGGGGCTGGCGCGCAGCCTCGGAAAGACGCGTACCACCACAGTCGCGGCATGGCCCCTCGCGCAAAAAGCGCGCAACGCGTTTGAGGCCCTTGTCGTCCTTAACCTTGGCAAGCGCATTCTCAACGGTATAGACGGCGTTGTAATAGGTAAAGTCGAGCGGCGTGGCGCCCTCGCCGTTTTTGGGAACGTAGAGAATGTGCTTCTTGACCGCCGGACCATGAAACACGATGTCGCGCTCTTGAGGCGTGAGCTGGTTAAACGGCACGTCGGTGCGCACGCCCATCTCGCCAGCCACCTGCTTCATCAGATCCCACATGAGCGTGCCCCAGGGAAGGACTGCGCCTTCGTTGATGGTCTTTGACTCGTCGGGCACCAGACTCGCCTCGTCCACCTCGCGCATGACACCGGTGCCGCCGCAGGTAGGGCACGCACCGCCGCTGTTAAACGCAAGGTCCTCGGCACTCGGCGCGTAGAACTCGCGACCGCACGCAGGGCACGTGAGCGACAGGCCTGCGGCAACGTTAAGGCTCGGCTCCACACGCGCCCCGCAGTGCGGGCACACGTGATGGGCGCAACGGCTAAAGAGCAGACGCAGGCTGTTGTTGAGCTCGGTCATGGTACCAAAGGTCGAGCGCACGCCCGGCACGCTGGGGCGCTGATGCAATGCGAGCGCCGCCGGCACGTGCAGCACCTCGTCCACCTGGGCGTGTTCGGCCTGCGTCAGACGACGGCGGGTATAGGTGCTGAGCGCCTCCAGGTAGCGGCGCGAGCCCTCGGCATAAAGAACCCCCAGCGCCAGCGAGCTCTTGCCCGAGCCCGACACACCGGCAATGCCCACAAGCCTTCCCAGCGGAATATCGATATCGATGTCTTTAAGGTTATGGACGCGCGCGCCACGCACCTCGATAGCCTGCGGGCTCGTCTTCTGTTCCGTCACCTTTATCACCCTACTCATGCCATAAAATGCGGTCGCAGATATACTCGCCCAGCATGGGCACGGTAAACCGGACGAGGCCGTATCCGGCAGCCTCGATGACGCGCTCGCGAATCAGGCTTGCGCGATATTTGCTCGCCCAACTCTGAGTACGGTCGCAGCGCTCAATGATATCCGCCATACGCGTCGGTTTACCCTCGTCAACCGCCATGGCCTCGATAAAGAGGCGTTGCGGGCTGCGCAATCCATAATACAGGGGCGCGTCGACCGCTTCGTAGAACTCGGAGACGGCATCCGCATGGCCATCCTCGACATCGCACCTTTCAACGATCTGAGAGCCACGCCGGACGGCAGACCGCCACATGTAATAGCCCACCAGTTGAACCATATAGGGATGCCCCATGCTCTTGTGCGCCGCAAGGTCCGCCGTCTCCGCATCGACGCAGAGACCGGTACTCTCGACTGTCTGGATATATGAATCCCGCACCCTGGGCAAAGATATCGACCCCAGCGTACGCTGCTGGGCACGCCGCAAAAACGTCACGCTCGGCTCTTCGAGCAGATCGTCAACCATACTGGGTAAGCCGGCGAACACCAGCGCAAGACCGCGCTGGTCGCTATCGGGCAATCCCGTAGCATCCTGATCTCCGAGCACTTGCTGATAGAGAACGGCAAGAGCCGCCAGCTCCTCGATGGACGCAGACTGCGCCTCGTCAATCGCAAACAGGATGCCCTTGCCTGGGTCGAGCTTCTTGAGGCGCTCGTTGACCAGCCCTCGCAACGTTTCGCCCTTTGCCCGCGCCGCCTCGACCGACATCCGGCCAAACGACGGACCGAACTCCATTGACGTCACAACGGGTTTATTCGAGCGAAGCGCGTCGGCCAAGCGGTCGCATAAGCCAAGTGAAGCGGAATCGGAGACAACCGCCCATCCGCGCGCGTTGGCTAGACGCTGCAGCTCCCGTAGGAGGACCGTTTTGCCACAGCCGCGGTTTCCCGTAATGAGCATGAGCCTGCCCGGCGCTCCGGCGCCGTTATCGAGCCCTTCCTCGAAATCTTCGATGACCGACTCGCGACCAATGAGTATCGGAGGCCGCTTGCCTGCCGTTGGCTTAAAGGGATTTGGATTCATGTCGGCCTCCTCGGATTGGCAAACCCTGGCAATAGTTATACCAACTTGTACCGAGTTATACCAATAGCATGTGACAAAGGGGCCGCCCTTCTATCACCTATGGCCGAAAAATTCGGCGTCCGCCGCTCGCCAGGGGCGGAAGGTGGCGGGATCGACCTTTACGTGAGCTGCGGCGGGTACGTCGTACCATTTGACCGTGTAGCCGGCGCCGTGAGAGCAAAAGACCGAGTCGGGCGTGTTGGGCAGATCGGCCTCGGGCTCATAGGCGGCCGCCTCGATGACGCGCTCGGCATCATGACAAGCCGCATAGCCGGCGAACTCCAGGTACAGATGCCCGCGACCGCTCGTGTAGGCGGCTACCTCCAGTGCGTAATCCTGCACCTCAGATGCCGGCACGCGACCCACAAGCTTCGCCCGGTCCCCCGCCATCGTCGGCGGCTCGTACTCGGCACCCATGCGCGTGGCATCTGAGAGCGCCCGGCCCACGCACTCCCCCGGCACCTCGAGCTCAAAGTGGTACCACGGCTCCAGCAACACGGCCGTACCGGCATCACGCGCCTGCATGAGTCCCTGGCGAATCGCGCGGTACGTGGCCTGGTGAAAATCGCCGCCCTCGGTGTGTTTGGCATGCGCGCGGCCGCCCGTGAGCGTAATGCGAATATCGGTGATGGGCGAGCCGGTCAGCACGCCCAGGTGATCGCGCTCCATGGCGTTGGTGAGCGCCAAACGCTGCCAGTTAAGATCGAGCTCGTCAGTCGAGGTCACGGTGCCAAACTGCACGCCCGAGCCCGCCGGCAACGGCTCCAGGCGCAGATGAACCTCGGCATAGTGGCGCAGTGGCTCAAAGTGGCCCACGCCCTCGACCGGCTGCGAAATAGTCTCCTAATAGAGAATGCCGCCAGGCTCAAACTCGACCGCAAGGCCAAAACGATCGGCCAGCACGCGCTGCACGACCTCGAGCTGCACGGCGCCCATCAACTGCAAATGAATCTGCTCAAGATGCGTATTCCAGCTTACGCCGAGCATGGGATCTTCGTCCACCAGCTCAGTCAGTGCTTTGAACACCGCATGGACATCGTGTTCGCCCGGAAGCACCGTATAGGTGAGGACCGGAGCGATGACGGGCGCATCGCCCGCGGGCTCCGCGCCCAGGGCGTCCCCTGGGCGAACGTGCGAAAGACCCGTCACGGCGCAAATACCGCCAGCAGCAACTTCTTGGGCAAGCTCATACTTCTCGCCGTTATAG
>CABSUD010000141.1:0-4503 GCA_902480795.1 uncultured Collinsella sp.
TCAAACAAACTCGGCATGTCGTTTTCTTTCATGAGGGCACCGGCGGAGGGGAGGCTCTGCGCGGTGAACTTCTCGGCCGAGACGCCGGTGCCGAGGATATCCTCGGTTGTGCCGACGGTGGTGACCGAGCGGCCCTTCTTGGCGGTAAAGGCCTGGACGCCCTGCGTGTTGGTGGTCGTCTTGGTCTTGAGCAGCGATGTGTTGAAGTTCATCAGGCGGTAGTCGCTCGAGACCAGCGCGATGTCACGATCTGTGTTGAGTACCTGAGCATACAGCAGTTTGCTGCCGCCGTAGATGGCGTTCTTGAGGCGTTTGCGGTTGGTCTTGGTGACGTATCCGGAAAGCGCGACACGCACCACGCGGCCGTTCTCAAAGACAAACAGCACGTCGGCCTTATAGTCCTCGGGGTCGATGACCCAGATTACGCTCTCGTCGGGTTCCATCTCAAGATCGGTCGGCAGGTACGAGCCCAGCTGGGCCGACTTGGTGTCCTCAAACGCCGCAACCTTGCACTTGTACACCTGGCTCTTGTTGGTAAAGACCAGCAGCTCGTGGGTGTTGGAGGACGGAAATTCGATAAAGGGTTTGTCGCCGTCCTTGTACTTGAGCGTGGTCGCCTTCTTGAGCACGCGGTCCGTCATCTTCTTAAGGTAGCCATCGCGCGAGAGCATGATGGTGACCGGGTACTCCTCGACCTCGGGCTCCAAGCTTACCTCGATAACCTCATGGGGTTCGATTCTGCCCGTGCGGCGCGGCATCACGTACTTTTTGTTGACCGCGGCCAGTTCGTCGCTGATGACCTTCTTGATGTTCTCCTCGCTGGAGAGGATCTCCTCAAGCTCGGCAATCTCGCCCTCAAGCTTGGCAATGTCCTTGGTGCGGTTGAGGATGTACTCCTCGTTGATGTTGCGGAGCTTGAGCTCGGCAACAAACTCGGCCTGAGTCTCGTCGATGTCGAAACCCTTCATAAGGTTGGGCACGACCTCGGCTTCGAGCTTGGTGCCGCGGATGATGGCGATGGCCTTGTCGATGTCGAGCAAGATCGCCTCGAGGCCGTGCAGCAGGTGCAGACGCTCGGACTTTTTGCCCAGGTCAAAGTTAATGCGGCGGCGCGTGGACTCAATACGCCACTTGACCCACTCGTGCAGAATCTGGCGCACGCCCATAACACGGGGATATCCGTCGACCAGCACGTTAAAGTTGCACGAGAACGAATCCTGCAGCGTAGTCGAGCGATAGAGCTTGGCCATGAGCTTGTCGGGGTCGACACCGCGCTTAAGGTCGATGGCAATGCGCAAGCCCGAAAGATCGGTCTCGTCGCGGATGTCGGCAATCTCCTTGACCTTGCCCTCCTTGGAGAGCTTGACGATGCGCTCGATGATGACGTCGGTCTTGGTGGTGTAGGGGATCTCGTACACCTCGATGATGCGCTCTTCGGGAATCCAGCGCCAGCGGGAGCGAATCTGGAAACTACCAAGGCCGGTCTCGATGATCTTCTCCATCTCCTCGCGGCGGTAGATGATCTCGCCGCCGGTCGAGAAGTCGGGCATGGGCATGTACTCGAGCAGGTCGCAGTCGGGGTCCTGCAGGTAGTGCATTGTGGCAGTGCAGACTTCGTTGAGGTTGAAGCCGCAGATGTCGGACGCCATGGCGACGCCGATGCCTTTGTTGGCCGAGACAAGGATGTTGGGGAACGTGGTGGGCAGCAGGCGCGGCTCCTTCATGGCGCCGTCGTAGCTGTCGACGAAGTCGACCGGGTCCTTATCGATGTCCTTGAAGATCTCGGCGCTGATGGGGGAGAGCTTGGCCTCGGTATAACGCGAGGCGGCGTAGCTCAGGTCGCCCGAATAGTACTTGCCAAAGTTGCCCTTCGACTCAACGAACGGCGCGAGCAGCGCCTCGTTGCCGGTGGCCAAGCGCACCATCGTCTCGTAGATCGCGGCGTCGCCGTGCGGGTTGAGCTTCATGGTCTGGCCCACGATGTTGGCGCTCTTCTGGCGCTCTCCCTTGAGCAGGCCCATCTTGTACATGGTGTAGAGCAACTTGCGGTGCGAGGGCTTAAAGCCGTCGATCTCGGGGAACGCACGCGAGACGTTGACGCTCATGGCGTAGGGCATGTAGTTGACCTCGAGCGTCTGCGTGATCGGCTGGTCGGTGACCTCGGAGTGCAGGCCGATGACGTTCTCGGCGTTGACCTGCTTTTTCTTTGGCTGGTTCTTCGTCTTCTTCTTTGCCACGATTTCCTCTTGAACTTCTTATGGGCCGTCGTTGTCGATTTGCTGCTATTGCAGGTCCAGCTGGTCCAGGTATTCCTTGCCGTGCTCGGAGATATGGCGCTTGCGGCCCGCCTCGTCGTTGCCCAGCAGCAGGTTGAACATGGTTTCCATCTTGGTGACGTCCTCGGGCTCCACCTTGATCAGACGACGCGTCTCGGGGTTCATGGTGGTGAGCCACATCATGTCCGGGTCGTTCTCACCAAGACCCTTGGAGCGGTTGATCGAGCACTTTTGGTCGCCGATCTCTTTGAGGATGCCGTTCTTCTCGAGCTCGGTGTAGGCAAAGTAGGTCTTTTCTTTGCAGTTGATCTCGTAGAGCGGCGACTCGGCGATATACACGTAGCCTTCGTCGATAAGCGTGGGCACCAGGCGATAGAGCATGGTGAGCACGAGCGTTCGGATGTGATAACCGTCGACGTCGGCGTCCGTACAGATGATGACCTTGTTCCAGTTGAGGTTGTCCAGGTCGAAGGCGCCCAGGTTCTTGATGCGCTTGTCCTTGATCTCCACGCCACAGCCCAGCACGCGCATAAGGTCCATGATGATGTCGGACTTAAAGATGCGCGGATAGTCCTCCTTCAGGCAGTTGAGGATCTTGCCGCGGACGGGCATAACGCCCTGGAACTCGGCATCGCGCGAGGTGCGGATGGCGCCTGCTGCCGAGTCGCCCTCTACGATGTAGATCTCGCGGCGGCTCTTGTCCTTGGAGCGGCAGTCGATGAACTTCTGCACGCGGTTGGCCATGTCGGTCTTCTGCTGCAGGTTGGTTTTGATGCTCTGACGCGTCTTCTCGGCATTCTCGCGCGAGCGCTTGTTGATGAGCACCTGCTCCATGATCTTGTTGGCGGCGTCTTTGTTCTCGATCAAGTAGGTCGAGAGGCGCTCCTTAAAGAAGGCCGTCATGGCCTGCTGGATGAAGCGGTTATTGATGGCCTTCTTAGTTTGGTTTTCGTAGGACGTCTGGGTGGAGAAGCAGTTGGTCACCAGCACCAGGCAGTCCTGGACGTCCTGCCACTTAATGCCGCTCTCGTTTTTGTTGTACTTGCCCTGTTGCTTAATATAAGCATCGATGGCGCTGGTCAGAGCGCTACGGGCCGCCTTCTCGGGCGAACCGCCGTTCTCGAGCCACGATGAGTTGTGGTAGTACTCCTGCATCATGAAGGTGCGCGAGAAGCACATGCACGCGGTAATCTTGACGTTGTAATCGGGCAGGTCCTCTCGATCGCGACCGCGACGGTCGGCCTCGATAAAGAAGGGCTCGGTGAGGTAGTCGGTACCGACCTTCTCGAGCACGTAGTCCTCGATGCCCTTGGGGTAGCAGAAGTCCTCTTCGGAAAACTCGCCATCGTCACCTTCGATGCGCAGGCGGAAGGTCACGTTGGCGTTGACCACGGCCTGGCGGCGCATGGTCTCGCGATACCAATCGTGGGGGATGCTGATGGAGGTAAAGACTTCGAGATCGGGGCGCCATTTGATGGTGGTGCCGGTATGGTCCTCGTCGCTGGGCTCAATCTCGAGTGCCTTCTTTTTGGCACCGACGACCTTGCCCTTCTTAAAGTGCAGAGAGTACTTGTTGCCGTCGCGCCAAACCGTGACGTCCATGTATTCGGAGGCGTACTGGGTTGCGCATGAGCCCAGGCCGTTGGTGCCGAGCGAAAAGTCGTAGTCGCCGCCCTGATTATTGTTGTATTTGCCGCCGGCGTAGAGCTCGCAAAAGACGAGTTCCCAGTTAAAGCGCTTCTCGGAGGGGTTCCAGTCGAGCGGGCAGCCACGGCCGTTGTCCTCTACCTGAATGGAGCCATCGCGAAAGGCGGTAAGGGTGATGAGCTTGCCGTAGCCCTGGCGCGCCTCGTCAACGGCGTTGGACAGGATCTCGAAGGCGGCATGCGCGCAGCCGTCGAGTCCGTCCGAGCCAAAGATGACGGCGGGGCGCAGGCGTACGCGCTCCTCGTCCTTGAGCTGGCGGATACTGTCGTTACCATAGTTTGCGGTGTTTTTTGCCATACTCGCTCTCTCGGTGCTCCTTTGCTGCGTTTAAGTCATATAGATAGTCAAGGTAGCATAGCCCAGCCCATAGGCGATTCCAACCAACACGAAATCCATCGAACAATCGTTCGGAGTTCGATGGAGATTCGTTTACTCGGACAAAACCGAGTCGGTTCTGACCGAGTAAGTTTGAATAGCGAATTGAAATTGTTATGTCCGCATGGTGATGACAGACATGGTT
>CABSUD010000142.1:0-4479 GCA_902480795.1 uncultured Collinsella sp.
TACACGCCGTGCATGGTCGACGACGGTGGCTTCCAAGTGATGGTGGCGCTGCCCGCTGGCACCAATGGTCCGCGCCCCGAGGCTGCGGCCGATATGCCCGCGGCTGGCGACAGCTACTGCTATTGGAAGGCCGACAAGTGGGTTCTCTGCCACGCCGACAGCCCCAAGGCAGCCGAAGGCGGCTACGTAGGTCTCATCGGCAAGAACCTCGACATCGCCGTGGACTAGCGCATCGCCCCAAACCACCACAAAGGTGCCTGTCCCCTTTGCGGTGGTTTGGGGCGGGCGGATATCGGGAAGTGCCGGACGGGGGAGGCTGCCGGGCGCCTTGCCGTCTGCGGATTTTGGGACATGTGGCCCGCTTTTTGGGCCCGCCTGTCGGTACACTAAAAGCACTATGGGTACCCGCGAGCGACATATCGGCCACGCGGCCGCCCGGACCGCGCCGGTTGCGGATCCCAGGGGTGGCAGGCTCTTCGCCATGCCGCGATTCCTTGTTGGCATAACACATCAGGTGTACCGTCATCGCGTCTTTGCTATCGCCGGCGCCATCACCGCGCTGTTCCTCATGCTTTTGGCAGTCTTGCCGGCGCTGTTCGCCTTCGACCCCAAACTTTCTAACGCCGTGCCCGCCTATAGCGAGGTGTCCGAAGAGGTCGTGGATGCGCTCGTCCATTCGAGCTCTCTGCCGCTGCTTGTCGCCGCAATTGTATTTTCGATTTGGGGCGTATCGGTCTATCTGCGCTGTTTGGACTATGTGATGCGCCGCCGCCTTGTTGCCATCGCCACCATCTGCGCCCTGTGGATGATCGAAGTCATTCTGAAGTACAAGTCGTTCACGCCGTTCTATGCCACCGTGCTGTGGTACCTGTACTACGTGCCCATGACGCTCATTCCGCTGCTCTACCAGTTGTGTGGTCTGCGCCTTGCGGGCCTGGAGCAACACCGCCTGGGTCGCCGCTACTGCGCTGCGCTGTGGATTGTGGCCATCCTGCTTATCGGATTTGTGCTCACCAACGATTTTCACCAGCAGGTCTTCCGCTTTGACCGCACAAGCGACACCTGGAGCAACGACTACACGTACGGCTGGGGTTATTTCGCCGTCCTCGTGTGGACGGCCTTTAACTTCGTGGCCTTTTTTATCCTGGTTGGCCGGTCCTCGTCCTTTCGCATCCAACGTTTCTCGGGCACGGCGGCGCTCGTGCTGCTGGGTGGCGCTTTCTTTGCCATCTCGTATGCGTTGCGCGTGCCCTGGGCATGGAGGCTCAACTTTTCGCTCGTCTATTGCGTCCTGTGCGTGGTGGCGATGGAAATCTGTCTCGATTGCGGTGTCGTTCCGTCGTATCACGACATCGCCGGCATCTTCGACACCTTGCCGCTTGACCTCAAAGTTCTAACGCGCGACCTGCAGGAAGCCTATACCACGCCAGTGTCAAAGCCAATGCCGGTGGGCGTGCGCGAGGAGTTGCAAACCCAGGAGCACGGCCGCGCCCATGCCTTTGCCGTGGCGTCCGATCCCGATGTGATGTACCGTGCCTTTCCACTGCTGGGCGGATCGGCCCTGCTTGCCCAAGACGTGTCGGAGCTCAACGAGCTTAACCGTGAACTGGCACATCGTCGCATGGAGCTGCAGCGTCAAAATGAGCTGCTCGCCGCCGACTACGACCTTAAGACGCATTTGGCAGATCAAGAGGCCGAGACCTTGCTGGTCCAAGACGTGGACCAGGCGCTTGCCCGCGCGCTCGAAGGGATGTACGACCTGCTGAGCTCGCTGCCGCCGTTGACCGACGAAGCGTCTTCGCACGAGCGTTACCGCATGCTGCAGCGCGCCAAGATGCTCGTCGCCTATTGCAAGCGCAAGGGGTCACTCACGTTGGCACAGCACGGGGAGAGCGGCTTTGATCGCGACCGCATTCAGCTCATTGCCAACGAGCTCGCAAGCGACCTGCGCACTATCGATATCGATTGCGCCTCGATTATCGCCATACGGCGCCCGATGCACGCCAGTACGGTAAGTGCCCTGTACGACTGCGTGTATGACTTTGCGTTTTTTGCCTACACCACCGACCATCCGGCGCTTATGTATCACTTGGGCGACCATGATCGGTGCAGCGTCGAGTTGCGTGCCACGCTTTTCTCCAACGACGAGGAGGATCTTTCGCAGACGCCCGCTGCGCAAGAGCTCGAAAGCGCTCTGCAAGGGCGCAACGTGGCATACCGCCTTGAGGGCGAGCCCGGCCAGCTGCGCATGATCGTCTTGATGCCGAGGGCGGGTGAGTGACGATGCAGATTTCGCTCATCCTTCCCCAAATCGTTGCGCTCGATGTTGTCTTTGCCCTGGCTGCGTGTCTGCAGACGATCCACGTTCCGCTCATCGTATCGCGCCGCTCGCCCTATAACCGTAAGGTGATTTGCGCCTACGAGGCGAGCCTCGTGGTTCACCTGGTGGTTTCGGCGCTTATCCTGTTCGCGTCGTCTGGCTCGTATCTGGTGGCGCCGCTTGACGTTTGCGCCAGGGCAATGGGCGGAGTGCTGTGGCTCAATGCCGCGATTTTTGCCTATGGCGTGGTGCTTATGGTGCACTATCGTCGCCCCGTCATGCTGGTCGAGCTGCTGCTTGTTGTCGCCGTTACACCGCCGGTGGTTTTTGCCATGGGCTCGGCGTGGACCGTTGTCCTTATCGCAGAGGGAGCGTTCTTCCTGTTCCGTTCCATCGCGGCGCTCTTGATGGACGTCCGTAACCGCCAGGAGGATATCACCGCGTTCTCGACGATCGAGACCATCAACGTGATTCCCGTGGGCATCCTGTATCTGGACCCGAGGGGCCGTCCGCTGCTCATGAACCGCTGCATGCGCAAAAACCTGGTGGAACTTCATATGCCCACCGATCTAGGTGACATGAGCGGCACATGGAACGACCTGCGCAAACTTAGCATGCAAATGCCCGAAAGCAGCGCCAATCGCGCCCATATCGACCTTGATCGCTTTGGTAGGGATCGCGTCGTGGTCGAGATCTCTCCTTCCGAGATTCGTTTGTTCGTGCGTGACTCCGTTACGGTCTCGGGCCGTCCGTTCGAGCGCGTCGTCGGCCTGGACGTGACGGAATACGCGCACGCCTACGACCGCCTGGCGCAAGCCAACCACCTGCTTGAGCTTGCGGGCCAAGAGCTCCAGGCTCAGATCGAAGAAGTTAAAAAGGTTGCCGACAATGCGGCCTACCTACGCATGCGTGCCCGCGTCCACGATGTGATCGGGCAGCGCCTGTCCATTCTTCATCGCTATTTGGAGGAGGGACGTCTGGACGATGAGTCGCTCGAGCAGATTGACCCGTTGCTGCGCTCAATCGCCGCCGATTTGCGCAGTGGCGGTGCCAGCGAGCCTGCAGAGCAGCTGGGTGATATCGTCCATGCTTTTGGCCTGGTGAGTGTGCAGATCGATGTCGAGGGTGCGCTGCCTGAGGACGCGCGTGTCGCCGCCGCATTTTTGCAGATTATCCGCGAGGCCTCGACCAATGCCACCAAGCATGCGCAGGCGCATCGGGTTCATGTGCGCCTGTGGCAGGAGGGGGCGGATGCTGGAGCCGTCGCGCGCATGACGATTTCTAACGACGGGTCCCCGGCCCCCGTATCGTATCGCGAGGGAACGGGTATCCCAGGCATGAGGCATGTCGCGCAAGATCTGGGTGGCAGCCTAGAGGTCCATGCCACCCAGCCCTTTACGCTTGCGGTGTCCATCCCGCTCGTCTCCAACGCCACGGTCCAAAGGAGAAGTTCATGATCCGCGTCCTTATAGTCGAAGACCAGGCCATCCTGCGCGAAAGCCTGGCGCGCTCCGTTGGCGACCAGCCCGATATGACCGTCGTCGCCGCGATCGCCGATGCCTCCGAGGCCTTGGGTGCCGCGCTCAAGGAGCGACCTGACATGATACTGATGGACGTGTGCACCGAACACGATTCAAACGGCATCGTGGCGGCGGCGCGCATCAAGGAGCAACTGCCCGAGTGCCGCATCATTATCATGACCGGCATGCCCGAGATCACCTTTGTCGATCAGGCCCGCGAGGCGGGCGTCGACAGCTTTGTGTACAAGAACGTCGGTATCGACGAGCTGTTCGCCGTGATGCGCTCCACGCTGGCGGGCTATTGCACGTTTCCCAAGCCGCCCGAGAGCATTTTTTCGGGTACGGCGGCACTCGACGATGTGGAGCTATCAATTTTGCGCCTTGCCTGCGAGGGCAAGAGCCGTCGCGAGATCGCGGCCGAGCTGTTTATGAGTGAGGGCACCATCAAGCGCCGCATCTCGGAGATCCTGAGCAAGACCGGCTACGACAACATCATGCGTCTTGCCGTGCATGCGGTGACCGAAGGCAGCATCGTCCCCAATATGGAGCGCCCGTAGTCGGTGCGCTCACCCGTGTTCCGGCGCTGTAAAGATAGACCGCCCGTCGTTTCGCATCTAAAGACGGCGGGCGGTTTGTTTG
>CABSUD010000143.1:0-4456 GCA_902480795.1 uncultured Collinsella sp.
CGGGCAGCGATATGCCATGCGAGGCGCCAACTGCCTGAATAATGGTGGCGAGGCCCGTAACGCCGCCGGCGGCAAGGCCGTTGGGGATCAAAAACAAGTCCGTTGCGATAGCTGCCAGGGCGCAGCCAAACATGATCTTGGGCAAGTCATGAAAGAAGTTCATCGAAAGAATGCGCTTGATGTCCAGACGATATGCCATGCTGCCTCCCTCAAAAAAGCGCACCTCATCGGATGCGCTTTGGACTTCTTCTTGTATTCGATTCTACCGATTCGCCGGACAAAAACCACCCCTGCGCAGGGTTTAGTCTGGATACAAACCCGTCCAACCGTTGGGCTTAGCATCGGCTTGAAACTGCCCGATGTTTTAGACCTCCGAGCCTTCTGCATCGGCGTTGCCGGTCGCCCAGCGATGGTAGCCAATAACAAACGGGTCCAGGTCGCCATCGTCAAGAACTGCCTCGACATTGCTGGTCTCCACGCCCGTGCGTAGGTCCTTAACCATCTGATACGGGTAGAGCACGTAGCTGCGAATCTGGTTGCCAAAACCGATCGTGGTCTTGGGTCCGCGAATCTCATCCAGGGCCTCGGCGCGCTTCTCGAGCTCAATCTCGTACAGGCGAGCCTTGAGGATCTGCATGCACGCGGCCTTGTTCTGAATCTGGCTGCGCTCGTTTTGGCAGGTGACCACAATGCCGCTGGGGAAATGCGTCACGCGCACGGCGGAGTCGGTGGTGTTGACGCCCTGACCGCCCGGGCCGCTCGCGTGGTACACGTCCACGCGGATGTCATCGGGACTGATCTCGATGTCGATATCATCGGGTAGCACGGGGATGACCTCGACGCCGGCAAACGTGGTCTGGCGGCGCTTCTTGTCGTCGGTGGGGCTAATGCGAACCAAGCGGTGGACGCCGGCCTCGGCGCGCAGCATGCCAAATGCGTCCTTGCCCTCGACGGTAAAGGTCGCGCGGTCGATGCCGATGACCTCGGCCGCGGGACAGTCGTTGATGGTGACCTTCCAGCCGCGACGCTGGCAGTACTTCATATACATCTTAAAGAGCATGAAGGTCCAGTCCTGGGCCTCCAGACCACCCTGTCCGGGCTTGATGGTCACAATGGCATCGCCGTGATCGAACTCACCGGTAAACCAGCTCGAAAGCTCAAGCTCATCGATGGCACGGGCCAAGCGCTCAGCCGTGGCTGCAGCCTCCTCGCGAAGGGCGGCGGCGTCGGGGTCATCCCCCATCTCCTCGGCAAGCTCCAGCGCGGCGCGGGCATCGGAAAGCTCGCCGCGCGCGGTGTCCACGGCAGCGATATCTTCCTTGGTGCGCGCAATCTCCTCCATGGTGGCACGGGCGGCGTCGGCGTCATCCCAAAAGCCAGGGGCAACACTTTTGGCCTCGAGCTCGGTCACGCGCGTGCGTTTTTCGTCCAGGTGGAGATACGACTCGACCTCACCGAGCCGGTCCGCGAACGCGTCCAGCTCGGCGGGCGTTACCTCTAAAGCCTCAGCCATTAACGATTCCTGCCGTGGCAGTACTTAAACTTCTTGCCGCTACCGCAGGGGCACGGGTCGTTGCGGCCCACGTTGACGTACGGATCGTCGCTCTCGGACTTGCGATAGGTGGTCACCTTGCCACCGTTGTTGACGGCAGCCGGACCACCCTGGACAGCCGTGCGGGCCTGCACCTGCGCCTGCTTGCGCAGCACCGAGTCGCCGTTGTCACCATCGACCTCGGCAGGACCGGAGAAGCGCGCACCCTCGAGCGCGGGCTCCTCCTTGTGCTCCACGGCACGCGGGGCAGCCTTGATCTCGATGCGCAGAACCGTGCGCAGGTAATCCTCATACATGGTATCGACGAGTATCTGGAACGCGCCGTAGGCCTCGGTCTTGTACTCAACCAGCGGGTCGCGCTGGCCAAAGCCGCGCAGGCCGATGCCGGTCTTGAGGTAGTCCATCTCCTGCAGGTAGTTCATCCAGCGGGTATCGATGACGCGCAGCATGACCTGGGTGTTGAGCTCGCGCATGAGGTCCTCACCCAGGCGCTCGGCCTTCATGTTGTAGCACTTCTCGACGTAGGCCAGGACATCGGCAGCCAGGGCCTCATAATCCTCGTCGGGGAACTTCGGCGTATCGATGTGGCCGGTGAGCTCCACAACCCACTTGCGCAGGCCCTCCAGGTCACGCTCGCCATCGTGACTGTCCTTGGTGCAGAACTCCTGCACGCAGCGGTACACGGTGTCGTGCATGACCTCGGTGATGTGGTCGGTCAGGTCCTTGCCATCCAGAATCTTGTTACGCTCGGCGTAGATGACCTGGCGCTGCTTGTTCATGACGTCATCGTACTCAAGGACGCTCTTGCGCATGGAGAAGTTGATGCTCTCGACCTTGTGCTGGGCGCTCTCGACGGCCTTGGAGATGATCTTGTGCTGGATGGGCATGTCGTCGCCCATGTCGGCCGTGACCATCATCTTGGAGACGCGGTCCATCTTGTCGCCGCCGAACAGGCGCATGAGGTCGTCCTCGAGCGACAGGTAGAACTGGGTCTCGCCCGGATCGCCCTGACGGCCGGAGCGGCCGCGCAGCTGGTTGTCGATACGGCGGGACTCGTGGCGCTCGGTGCCGATGACGGTCAGGCCGCCGGCGGCAAGCACGCGCTCGCGCTCGGCCTTGCAAGTCTCCTTGGCCTCGGCGTTAAACTGCTCGAGCTGCTCGGGCGTCACATCCTCCATGGTCAGACCCTCGTACTCCAGGCGCTCGCGCACCAGCTCGTCGGGGTTGCCGCCCAGCAGGATGTCGGTACCACGACCGGCCATGTTAGTAGCGATGGTCACGGCGCCGTAGCGTCCGGCCTGGGCAACGATGTGGGCCTCGCGTTCATGGTGCTTGGCGTTGAGGACCTCGTGTGCGATGCCGCGCTTGGTAAGGGCGGCGGACAGCTTCTCGGAACTCTCGATGGAGACGGTGCCCACCAGGACCGGCTGGCCCTTGGCGTGACGTCGCTCGACATCGTCGGCGACGGCGTTGTACTTGGCCTGAATGGTGCGGTACACCAGGTCCTCGTGATCCACGCGCTGCACGGGCTTGTTGGAAGGGATGACTTCGACGGGCAGCTTGTAGATCTCGCGGAACTCGGCATCCTCGGTAAGTGCCGTGCCGGTCATGCCGGAGAGCTTGTCATACAGACGGAAGTAGTTCTGCAGAGTGATGGTGGCCAGTGTCTGGTTCTCCTCGCGCACGAGCACGCCCTCTTTGGCCTCGATGGCCTGGTGCAGGCCCTCAGAATAGCGGCGGCCTTCCATAATGCGGCCGGTGAACTCGTCGACGATCTTGACCTCGCCGTTGGTGACCACGTACTGCTTATCGCGGTGGAACATGTACTGGGCCTTCAGCGCCTGCTGCAGGTGGTTGACCAGCTGGCCGGAGAGATCGGCATAGATGTCATCGATACCCAGGCGGCGCTCGATTTTCTTAAGGCCGCGCTCGGTGGCGGCGATGGTGTGCTTGGCCTCGTCCATGACGTAGTCGCCCGTGGGCTCGACGTCCTCGGTGGCGGTGAGCATGTCGTGCGAGACGTCCTCGCCGCGCTCCAGGCCGCGCACGGCACGCGCGAAGTCCTTGTAGGTGCTGGCGGACTTGGTGCCAGCGCCCGAGATGATCAGCGGGGTGCGGGCCTCATCGATCAGGATGGAGTCAACCTCGTCGACGATGGCGTAGTTGTGACCGCGCTGCACGCGCTGCTCGGGACGGGTAACCATGTTGTCGCGCAGGTAATCAAAGCCGAACTCGGAGTTGGTGCCGTAGGTGACGTCGGCCTGGTAGGCCGGGCGCTTGAGCTCGAGCGGCATGTTGTTCTGGAGCAGACCGACGGTCATGCCCAGGTACTTATAGATGCGGCCCATCCACTCGGAGTCGCGCTTTGCCAGGTAATCGTTGACGGTAACGACATGCACGCCCTTGCCGGCGATAGCGTTGAGGTAGCCGGACAAGGTGGAGACGAGGGTCTTGCCTTCGCCGGTCTTCATCTCGGCGATGTGGCCCTCGTGCAGCGCCATGGCGCCAATGAGCTGCACGTCAAAGTGGCGCATACCCATGGTGCGCTTGGAAGCCTCGCGCACGGTGGCGAAGGCCTCGGGAAGCATGTCGTCGAGCGACTCGCCGTTGGCGTAACGCTCGCGGAACTTATCGGTCTGGGCGCGGAGTTCCTCCTCGGTCATCTTCTCAAACTGGGGCTCAAGACCGTTGATCTGATCGACGATCTTGTAGTAGCGCTTAAGGTCCTTATCGGATCCAAAGGACAGCAGCTTTGACATGAATCCCATGTGGTTTTCCTTTTTGGCCATCGCCCACGCCATGCAGCCTTGGGCGAGTTAAACACAGATAAATGTACTTTAGCCAAACAAGGCGCGGCCTATACGGTCGACCTCGACCGCCACGTAATAACTACGACCAACCTGC
>CABSUD010000144.1:0-4395 GCA_902480795.1 uncultured Collinsella sp.
GTGATCCGACTAACGTTTGCCAGCCGTCAACTACCGCTCGCCGAGCATCTCTTTATATAAGGCAGTCTCATGGTTAAAGCGGATACGTCCCCCTAGCTAAAGCACAGCCAGCATCGAGCAACTCATCACGTTCTTCCACCGAGAACCCCTCGGCGTAGACGCGCACCACTGGTTCGGTCCCGCTAGGACGGACCAGCAGCCACGTGTCATCCTCGAATGACAGACGCAAGCCGTCCATATGACTAACGTTTTGCGGCACCTTGCCACAAATCGACTTGGGGTTTACGCCCGGCAGCAGGGTTCGTAACGTTTCGGCATCTTCGGCCTCAAGGCGCAAATCGCGTCGACCGTAACTCGTCTTACCAAAACTGTCCTCGAGTTGGTCGACCAGAACGCCCAAAGGCGCGTCCGTCTTTGCCATAAGCTCACACAGAATCAGACAAGCAAGGATTCCATCACGCTCGGGCATATGCGCGGCGATGCCGATACCGCCGGCCTCCTCGCCTCCCATGAGGACGCCGCCCTTCTTCATCTCCGCCGCTATATATTTGAAACCGACTGGTTTGACGGTCACGCGGCAGCCAAGCGCCTCGGCAATGCGACGTACGAGCGTCGAGCATGAAAGATTGACGACGACGCGCCCCTCCAAATTACGAAATTGAACCAAGTCGCCCAAAACGAGCGCCATGATCTGATGCGGATGTATATATCTGCCGCGCTCGTCAACCGCGCCGATACGGTCGGCGTCGCCGTCGGTCACCAGGCCAGCGCAAGCTCCGTCCTCGACAACCGTGCGCTCGCAAGCGTCCACCCAAGGCTCAACGGGGTCGGGGCAGATATCTTCTTGGTCAGACGCCTGCCCGGCGTGAATCTCGTGCACCTCAACGCCAAGCTCGCGCAGCAAGTCGGCTAGATAGCCCTGGGCTGCGCCGCCCATGGGATCGACAACCACGCGCAGGTGCGCGGCGCGGATGGCTTCGGCATCGACAAACGATGCCACCGCCTGCATATAGTCAGGAATGATATCCGCGGTGCGATATTGCCCCTCGATCCCCATTGGCTCGGGAGCCATAGTCTCTTCGAGCTCTTCGATGACATCCTGGTTGGCGGTCGAGCCGTCACCCATGCGAATCTTGAGGCACAGATAGCCCTGCGGATGATGGGACCCCGTCACCATGAGCGCGCCGCACTCTTCACCGTCATAAGCCGCCGCCCACGTAAGGGCAGGGGTCGGGACAGGTCGCGAAGCGAGCACGGCGTCTAGCCCGTGCGCTGCTAGCACACCCGCCGCAAGCTCAGCGAACTCGCGCGCCAGGGGCCGGGTGTCGAACCCTATATATACCGTTTTGCCCGGATTGGTCTTTTGCCACAACTCGCCGACGGCATCGGCGATACGGGCAACGTTATCGGCAGTGAAGTCCTCATCGACGCGAGCGCGCCAACCGTCAGTTCCAAAATGAATTATCGCGCACACGCGCAGACACCTCGCAGTGTTTGGATCATGGTACGCATGGGGTATACCCGCAACATGCACTCGGCAACCTGCCGGCACCAGCATTCACCATTTGGGCAAATGCTGCCGAGGACATGCAGGCAATAAAAAAACCGCCCCGTATGGAACGGTTTTGCCCTTTATATATCGAGCGCCTCGGCCATCGCTGCCGTAGTGATTGCCGTGGTTCCACAGCAACTGCCCACCATTGCGGCACCGGCATGCCTCCATTCGATGCATGCGCGCGCGAAAGCTTCGGGGTTCTCGTGCCATACGGGGCCATCCTGAGTCTGGACCGGATCGCCCACGTTGGGACGCACCGTGACGGGAGTAGTCGCCGATGCAACCATCCTGGGCACCGCCGCGTTCGCGGCCGCAAGCGAACAGCAATTAACACCAACCGAGTTTGCGCCGTGTTTTTCGGCGTACAAAACGGCTGCCTCGATGTTGAGGCCATCGCCTAGCAGGTCGCCTTTATCGTCAACGACAAAACTTACCAAAACAGGCATGCCGTCGGCGGCATCCTGGGCGCCGGCAAGCATGGGCTGCAAATTACGGATAGACGTCACCGTCTCGATCAGCAGACCGTCAACGCCGGCGTTGAGCAAGGCGTGCGCCTGTTCGCGCGCAATGCCTCGGATTTCACGATACTCGGCAGAGTCCTCGGCAAACCACTCAATACCGATCGGGCCCATCGAGCCCAGCAGCAGCTGAGGGTGCGCCTGGCGGGCATCGTCGACAGCCCCGCGATTGACCTCCGCCACGGACGGCGCAATCTGGTCGTGCTTGAGAGCATAGCTCGATGCCTGAAAGGTGTTGGTAATGAGCACCTGCGCGCCGGCGGCGACATACAAGCGATGGATACGAGAAACGGTCTGCGGCTCTGCCAGATTCCAAAACGCCGGTGGAATGTCGGCGGCATCGTACTCACTCAACAGAACACTGCCCATGGGGCCCTGCGCCAACAAGGTCTCGCTCGACAAGCGGCGCGTAAGTTCCTCGGCACCAAAGCGGTTGTAATAACTCGTATCCATATATATCCCGCTATTCCTCGACGCTGATTCCCTGCTTTTCGAGATAGGCGAGCCAGCGGTTCATCGTGTCCTCGGAAAGCGCATGCTCCATCATGCAGGCCTCGGAATCGGCTCGCTCAAATTCGACACCGAGCTCCTGAACCAAAAACGTGCGGATGAGGCGATGACGGTACCAGATAGCCGTACCAACCTCGCGGCCGCGATCGGTCAGGACTACCTTGCCGTAGTGCGATTGCTCGACAAGTTCGGATGCCTTGAGCGCCGAAACCGCTTTATTGACCGATGCCTTGGAGACGCCAAGGCGCTGCGCGATGTCGACCGATCGCACGCCGTTGGTTTCCCCCTCTTCGCTTTCAATGCGAACCATGCACTCCAAGTAGTCTTCGTTCGCCACCGTCAGATGTAGTTCGCGCGAGCTATTTGTCGTATCCATGATCTTCCGTCCCTTCTGCATTCAATGGCTGATTCTACCCCATCCAAGCGTCGTGGTATGCCGTGGCATACCGTGCTAGAGTTCTTGTTGCACACGACGACCAAGATTGGAGCGGTCTTTATGGAAAACACCACCACGAGCCCCGATGTCCTCGAGCGCTTTTTGCGCTACGTCCAGATCAACACGCAGTCCGAGGATGCAAACTGCGACCAGGTACCCTCGAGCGCCGTTCAGTTTGACCTTGCCAACGTGCTGGCTGAAGAGCTGCGCGAGCTTGGTGCGGAAGATGCCCACGTGACCGAGCACGCCTATGTCTGCGCGCATATCCCCGCAAGTGCGGGCGCTGAGGACAGGCCCGCCCTGGGCCTGATCGCCCATCTCGACACCACCGAAGTTGCACCGGGCGCCGGCGTGAAGCCGCACATCGTACACTACGAAGGTGGCGACCTGGTCTGCGGCACGGTTGACGGTAAGCCCGTTGCCATGAGTACCGCCAAGCTTCCCGCCCTGAATGACCTCGCGGGTGAGGACCTGGTCTGCAGCGATGGCACCACGCTGCTGGGCGCGGATGACAAGGCAGGCGTCGCCGAGATCATGTCGCTTGTCGCGCGTATCGCTCAGGACCCTTCTCTGCCCCATCCCGCACTCGGCATTTGCTTCTGCCCTGACGAGGAGATCGGCCACGGAGCCGAGCTGTTGGATATCGATACCTTTGGCTGCAAGTACGCCTACACGGTCGACGGCGGCCCCATCGGCGAACTGGAGTGGGAGTGCTTTAACGCCGCCGAGGCGACCGTCCGCTTTGAGGGCCAGTCCATCCACCCGGGCGACGCTAAGGGCCGTATGGTCAACGCAGGCAATCTGTTCTGCGACTTCAACGCGTTGCTCCCCTACGTGCAGCGCCCGGAGTATACGGAAGGCTACGAGGGCTTTTATCACCTTGAGGGTGTATCTGCGACCGTCGATCACGCCACAGCGCGCTATATCGTCCGCGACCATGACGCCGCCAAGTTCCAGCTGAAACTCGACCTTATTGATGCCGCCGCCTCGATGCTCAACCAGCGTCTGGGTGAGGAGCGCGTGACGGTCGAGATTAAGCAGCAGTATCGAAATATGGCCGAGATCGTTCGTGACTATCCCGAGCTTATTGATGTTGCCAAGGAAGCCTACCTTGCCTGCGGCGTTGAGCCCCAAGTGCTGCCGATTCGCGGCGGCACCGACGGCGCCCAGCTGTCGTTCCGCGGTCTGCCCTGCCCCAACCTTTCCACCGGCGGCTATTGCTACCACGGCGTCAACGAGTTCGTCCCGGTCAGTTCGCTCGTCAAGATGACCGACGTGCTCCAGGAGCTCGTCGCCCGCTTTGCATAGGGAACTTGAACAATCTAGGTAAGCAAAACCGCCCCGTCCTCAAAACCGAGAACGGGGCGGTTTTTGGT